>DATAHC010000100.1:0-6835 GCA_036263415.1 Flavisolibacter sp. | reverse complement strand
TTTATTATTTCTCTTCTTTCAAAGCCTTTAAAAAGACGGCCCAAGCCTGATCACTACTTCTTTGCGGCTTGGGAATTTTCCAATTCACTACCGGCTTTAACCTGTAAATGCTTTGCTATGTCACAAAAGCACGACCAGATCACCGTAAAAGGCGCTGTACTCTTACTGCTTGCACTTTTGAATGCCATTGTGCTAGAGGCAGGATATGTTAACCATCCAAAATGGTATTCCATCCTGTTGCTGACCGCGCCTTTACTGCTGATCCGCCTTTTTCTATTCCATAAAAAGACACATTAGCGGTTGTCGAAAGACAATCCTGTTAAAACATAAAATCATGTCAACACTACTTGTAGCCCTGCTTCTAGTCGGGTTTGTTACGATCATAACCATTTTCCTGGTACGGCTTGAAAAGAAAGGAAAGCATCAGTTTCAACAGCTGCTGCTTCACCAGTTCAGTCTTGCCGGATCGGCCCATAACCTCAGCTTCTCCGCACAGGAGTTCCTCCATAAGACGATCATAGGAATCGATGGCGCTCAACGTCAGCTTCTGATCTTGCGCTGGACCGACCTGCAATCCTTCACCACCCAACTGATCGACCTTTCCGCCATACGGCGGTGTACGCTGAAAAAATACCTTACTGCTTATCCTATTGATCCCCATAAGAAGGGACCGGAAGCCTATGCTACCGAACAGGTAGTGCTCTTATTCGAACCGTCTGCAGGCTCCCCGGTGGCCCTGCCCTTCTACCATCGTTTTGAAAACCAGGAATGGGAGCTTCCGGAGCTGGAAAGCAAGGCCCGGCACTGGGAAACGATGCTCACTAAACTACTGGGCACCGTACAGCGAACGGGCTGATGGCGGGAAGCGGTCCACCCTGGTAAAGGCACGCGTTTTTCCAACTTTACGAACCTTCAGTTGTTTGCAGGATATGCCCAGTGACGTCACGCTCATTTTTCCCCATCAGCTGTATCAGAACCATCCGGCACTGAACCGGCAGCGCCCCATTTACCTGGTGGAGGAGTGGCTGTTTTTCAGACAATACCGGTTTCACGTGCAGAAACTGGTGCTGCACCGGGCCAGCATGAAGTTCTATGAAAGCTGGCTGCTGGACCAGGGATATACCGTACATTATATTGAAACCACGGACGCGGAAAATGATTGCCGGGAACTTATTGCGCGCCTGGCAAGGGAAAGCGTTCACCTTATCCATATGGCCCAGCCTTCGGACGATTGGCTGCTAAAAAGAATCAGGTCCAGCTGTGCGCGTTATAAAACAGACCTGCGTATTTACAGCAATCCAAACTTCCTTACCACCCTGGAAAGCGCGGATGTATTCTTTAACGGGAAACGGACCTACTTTCAAACCGATTTTTACATCTGGCAACGGAAACAACTGAACCTGCTGTTAGAGGCCGGGAACAAGCCGGTTGGAAACAAGTGGACCTTCGATGCAGAAAACAGGAAGCGATTTCCGAAGACTGAAACGGTGCCACCGCTTTTGAAAACTGAGGATACTATTTACCTGGAAGAAGCCAGAGGCTATATACAAAAAAGCTTTCCGGAAAATTATGGATCGATCGGAGCAACCGGACTATTTGCAGTGACCTTTGCCGATTCGGAAGCACGGCTGGATGATTTTCTTACCAACCGGTTTGAAAAATTTGGCATTTACGAAGATGCCATTGTAGCAAAAGAAGCCGTGCTTCATCATTCCGTGCTTACACCGATGCTGAATATCGGGCTTTTGCAACCCAGTCATATCCTTGAAAAGGCCCTTACTGCTGCAGCCAATTCTGAGATTCCTCTCAATTCACTGGAAGGCTTTATCCGGCAGATTGCCGGATGGAGAGAATTCATCCATATTGTTTACCACCGGGAAGGTGTGGCACAGCGCACGACCAATTTCTGGAACTTCAAAAGAAAGATACCGGAAGCTTTCTGGACGGGCGAGACCGGGATCCTTCCTATTGACCGTACGATCAAGAAAGTGCTGCAAACGGGTTACTGCCATCATATTGAACGGCTGATGGTGCTGGGCAGCTTTATGCTGCTTTGCGAATTTGATCCCGATGATGTATACCGCTGGTTCATGGAACTCTTTATTGATGCCTATGACTGGGTGATGGTACCCAATGTCTATGGAATGACCCAGTTTGCCGATGGTGGCCTGATGGCCACCAAACCTTATATAAGCGGGAGTAACTACCTGATGAAAATGGGTGATTATGCAAAAGGAAGCTGGCAGGCTATCTGGGATGGGTTATTCTGGCGCTTTCTGCAAGAGCACCGCAGCTTCTTTTCCCAAAATCCAAGACTGGGCATGCTGCTCAAAACATTTGATAAAATGCCCAAGGAGAAACAACAGCTCCATTTAAGAAATGCGAATGATTTTTTGAAAAGCCTGGATAAACCAAACACCGTATGAAACCAAAAAAGAAGCGAGACCTGCCCACTAAAATTTGCCTGAGCTGTAAAAGACCATTTACGTGGCGAAAGAAATGGGAAAAAGTATGGGAGGAAGTACGCTACTGCAGTGATGCGTGCCGGAAGAAAGGCGTCAATAATCAATCGTAAATAGTCAATAGTCAAATTTAGGTCGACCACTTCCTTCTCTTTCGAAACGTTGCAGCTTCTAATGAATGCAGCCTGCTATTAAATGGGGCGACAGCCTATTCCATCCTCTTATCCGATTGTCCGTCGCTTGTGAGAATACCGGTTGAAGCCATATACTTAGCACTGATTATTCATGTTCTTAGTTAAGCGGGTATAATTTTAAAAGCCAATTAAAAAAGGTAACTTTAAAAGAACCGAAACGCAGAAAGCAACTGCTGCGAGACTGTTCGCCATTAAAACATTTTTATGCAGGATGAGCACCTCATAAAAGAATTGCAGCACGCCTTCTCCAGAAGTGCCAAGGATGGAGTGCTTGACCTGGACCAGCTCCTGGTTCATCGTGATTCGCTTTCGATACTGCGGCTGGAGGACCTGTATGAAGAAACGAAAGGAATCATTCCTCCCTTTCGTCAATCCAATTTTTTTATCGTGTATGTGAAACAAGGAAACGGGAAGCGGACCATCGGTCCGCACAATTTTGAAATCAAAGACCGAAGCCTGGTGGTCATTCCAAAACATACGATCCATGCGGCTACCTATACCAGTAAACCTTACGGCTATATCATTTCCTTTAACCCTGATTTTTTCATTGAACAGGCCTTTTCCTATAAGCTCCTTACCAGTAAACAGATCCTTAAGCCGGTTTTCCAACCCTATCTTTTATTAGATGAGATTCAATCCAATGAAGTAAGCCACATTTTTGAACGCATCATTGAAGAATGCAACAGCGGATTTGAAGAACGAAAACAAATGATCGCCGTAAAGATCCTGGAGCTATTGATCCTGTGCGATCGTTTTTTTACGCAAAAAGTGGAATGCGACTGCCTTCAGAAATATTCTGAAACCATTGAGACCTTTCATGAGCTCATTGAACACCATTTTCATAAACACCGCTCCGTTCATTTTTATGCCGCCGCACTTCATACCCATCCCAACAACTTAAACCTGGTTGTGAAAAGCGCCACAGGGTTAACGGCCAAACAAACGATCACCAACCGAATCATGATCGAAGCCAAATATTTACTGACCTCCACCTCGTCAAGTATAAAGGAAATCGCTTATGAACTGGGATTTGAAGACCCTAATTATTTCATAACTTTTTTTAAAAAGGAACAAGCTGCTTCTCCTGCCCGCTATCGTACTCAACTTGTGTGATTATTGAAGTCATTTGTTTGAATCAGCAAGTTGCCTGACGCGATATGCGACTGAACTTTGCACTCGCAAAAAAGAAAAATGTGCGTGCCAATGGACCAAGCAACAACCTATCACGGCCTGAGTTTCTATACCTCGCTGCTGGATGTACTTCTTAACCAGTTTTCCCACGCCGTCATCTTATTGAATCAACATGCCACCATCCAATATGCCAGTGACAATATCGAATCGATTGCCGGCTTCCATCCCAGTGAACTGACAGGAGCCTCCCTCTATCATTTTCTACACCCGGATGACGTACCCGCTGCCCGTCAGCAGTTTGACCAGATCATAGGTCAGCATCGCAATTCCTCCGCTTCCTTTGTTCAAATCCGTGATAAACAGGGCCAACCTATCTGGATCAATGCTGTTGCCCAGAACCTGATGGGCCTTCCGGAACTTCATACCGTTGTGATACTAATCAGAAAAGGTGAAGACCTGGCTGCTGAGGACATGAAACTGGCGCAAGATGTAGCCTTTGCCAGGGAACAGGAAAGAGAATACCTGGCAACGGAATTACATGATAACATCAACCAAATGATCACCGCTACCAAATTGCTGGTTGATACGGCAATACTCCAACCGAATAAGGAAGAATTACTAAAGCTATCTTCCGAACATCTTCAGGCTGTTTCGAACGAGATCAGAAGCCTGGCCCATTCGATGGTACAACCCGATCAACATCACCTGGAATTACATTCAGCCGTAACCAACCTATTACATATCCTGCATACGACAGGACAGATTCAGGTGCAAACCAACTTTGAGGAAGCAGCGCTGCAGGTATTGACGGCCACGCAACAATTCCAGGTCTTCCGCATTATCCAGGAAGGCATCAACAATATCATCCGGCATGCCAAAGCAACGCAGGCAGCGCTCTCGCTCCAAAGAAAAGCTGATCTCATTTATCTGACCATCTCGGATAACGGGACGGGCTTCGCGCTGAGTGCTATCAAGCCAGGATCAGGAATCACTCATATAACCTACCGCACCCAATTATTGAATGGTCACTTTCACATCAGAGCCCCTGAAGGAGAAGGAACGAACCTTGAAATTCATTTTCCTATCTAAACCGTTGGATCCGTACCCATTCTTTAACCTCTCTACACTATTTGTATGAATCCGAAAATTCTTTTCGCCTTTATTATGGGAAGTATTACCACCTGCCTTGTTTCCTTTACCCTGATCCTCGTGAATAAAGGCTTCGTAAGCGGTTTTACCCTTCTCTGGTTGAAATCGTGGCTGATCAGCTACCTGGTAGCTGTTCCGGTGATCTTAGTTATAGGACCTAAAGTGCAGGCAGCCCTGAACCGAACCTTCCTAAAAAGATGAATCAGTACTTCTCAATCCAGGAGAAGTGCTTCTGGTAAATCGCCTTCTTATTCTTCTGTATATATTCCAAAAAAGCCGTTGCCACGACCGTAAGCTTTTTCTGACGAAGCCACACCAGGCGCCAGTTTTCTACCAGAGGCAATCCTGCTACCGGTATCAGCTTAATCTCCTTTGCCTTCAGCTCGTGCCGGATACTCAGAATGGACTGGATGGAATATCCCAGATCGGCCATCACAGCCTGCTTGACCGCTTCGCTGGAGGTGAGCTCAAAACGGATCTTGGGCACAATATGAACTTTTTCAAAATATTGCTGCATGGTAACCCGCGTACCCGAACCCTCTTCCCTATAGATCAGTGGAAGCTTATCGAATACATGCTTGTTCTCCTTTTTCTTCGCGTCGAATGAAGAATCGGCTGCCGCTGTGAGGTAGAGCTTATTCGGCAGCAGCACTTCCTGATTCAATTCCAGGTTGGCCGGCATAACTGAAACCAGGGAGAAATCGACCTCATTGTTCTGAAGGCTCTCAATCACTTTTGTTTTATTGGTTACATCCATCTGCAAATCAATACCCGGATGCTGGTGTAAAAAATCCTTCAGGTAATAGGGCATTACATACTTGCCTGTGGATGCTACTGAGATCTTCAACCTGCCTGAGAGCATTCCCTTGAACGCCTGTGTTTTGTAATTAATAGCCGCTACGTCCTGAAGTATCTTATCGGCCATTTCATAGAGCTCCTTTCCAAACTCTGTTACGTACAGTTTTCTACCTACTACTTCCGTCAAAGGAATATCGAACTGGTCCTGCAGATTCTTTAACTGTATGGATACAGCCGGCTGCGTCATATGCAAGAGCTCCGCTGCTTTCGTAATGCTTTGACACTCCACTACCGAGATAAAGATCTTCAACTGGTGAAAGGTATAGTTCATAAAGATTGTTTATGCTTCCAATAATAAAGATAAATGATTACTTATGGATTCTGCGTTACAACTTTGCTGAAACAAAAAATCTATGACAAAAATCACGATAGCCCGGGGAGATGGAATCGGCCCCGAAATTATGGATGCCACCTTACGCGTTTTAA
The DNA here is from genome assembly GCA_036263415.1 of Flavisolibacter sp. GTDB lineage: Bacteria > Bacteroidota > Bacteroidia > Chitinophagales > Chitinophagaceae > Flavisolibacter. Next base: position 615 of record DATAHC010000100.1, on the reverse strand, counting down.
AGGCAGCCGGAGCGGCACTTGATATTGAAGAAATCGAAATCGGCGAAAAGGTTTACCTGCAGGGCAACTCCGCCGGTATTGAAGCATCCGCCTGGGATTCGCTGCGCCGTACCCGCGTATTCCTTAAAGCCCCGATCACCACACCTCAGGGAGGCGGCTTCAAAAGCCTTAATGTAACCACCCGGAAGGTGTTAGGTCTTTACGCCAATGTAAGACCCTGTATCTCTTATCATCCCTATGTAAAAACCAAGCACCCTATCATGGATGTGGTGATCATACGGGAGAATGAAGAAGATCTTTATGCCGGGATCGAGCATCGCCAAACCGATGAGGTCTATCAATGCCTAAAGCTTGTTTCCCGTCCCGGCACTGAAAAGATCATACGATATGCCTTTGAGTATGCCAGGGCCTATAACCGCAAAAAGGTAACCTGCTTTACCAAGGACAATATCATGAAAATGACCGACGGTCTATTTCATAAGGTCTTTGATGAAGTAGGGAAAGAATATCCTGAAATAGAAAAGGAGCACTGGATCGTTGACATAGGAGCCGCCAAGCTGGCCGACTCACCCGAAGTGTTTGATGTAATTGTTATGCCGAATCTTTACGGCGATA
>DATAHC010000099.1:0-5569 GCA_036263415.1 Flavisolibacter sp. | reverse complement strand
CTTATTCAGCTGCTCCTCGATGCGATGCACCCAGTGCGGGTGCGTATGACCAATGCTGATCACGGCATGGCCTCCATACATATCCAGGTATTGCACGCCGTTTTCATCCCATACGTAGGAATCCTTAGCGCGTGTTATAGTGATATTGTTTATCGGGTATACGTCGAATAATTTCATGATTGTTTATATAAATTATTAGCAATTGAGGAGGATACCCGGATGCCTTTGATCAGGGCTGAACTCAAACCCTGGTGCTCCATTTCGTTGAGGCCGGCGATCGTGCACCCTTTTGGTGAGGTTACCTTATCGATCTCCTCTTCCGGATGGGTTTTGTTGGTGATCAGCAATTTCGCTGCGCCAAAGGCGGTTTGTGCGGCGATCTTCAGCGCATCATGGGCATGAAAGCCGATCTCAACGCCACCCTGTGATGCCGCACGTATGGTTCGTAAGAAGAAAGCGATCCCGCAGGCACAAAGGGCCGTAGCTGCGCTCATCATGTCTTCATTGATTACCAGGCTCTGTCCCATGGTGTTAAAGATGCCTGTTACCAGGTTAAGGTCCTGTTCCGTAGCATTGACAGCTGAAATGCAGGTCATGCTTTCGCCCACTTTCATGGCGGTATTGGGCATGGCGCGAACAATGCGCAGGGAAGCGCCCAGCTTATTGATGAAAACACTGGTGTGCGCCCCTGTTACTACGGAAACCAGCAGCTGTTTTTCCAGGTCGATAGCCTCTGCCAGTTGTTGGAGCGCTTCATCCAGTTGCTGAGGCAACACACACATAAAAACAGCGTCAGCCTTTTCTACGGCTTTTCTGTTGTCGGTGGTGACCACAAATCCTTTCGCTTGCAAAGCAGGGAAGGATGCCTGGTTCCGTCGGGTGATCGTGATATCGGAAGGCTGACAGGCGCCGGCATTCAACAAGCCTTCTGCCAGGGCCATTCCTATATTGCCGCCACCAATGATCGTTGCTTTCATATCGTATATTTTAAAATGCCGACCCTTTTAAGGACAATCCGGCTTTTTCATCCAGCCCGAACATCAGATTCATATTCTGAACGGCCTGTCCGGAGGCTCCTTTCAGAAGATTATCAATAGCCGAATGAACAACCAGCTTTGAGCCTTCGCGCTCCAGCCGTATAACGCACTTGTTGGTATTGACCACCTGCTTCAATGATAATTCCTCCTGTGTTACCTGTGTAAACGGATGATCCTGATAATAGTCGCGGTACAACTGGTTCATTTCTTCCAGGCTGACAGTACAGTCTAATATAGAACTGATGAAGATGCCTCTTGTAAAGTCGCCCCGCCAGGGAATAAAATACAGGGGTATATCCGTTCCTGCCTGTGAAAGGGATTGACTGATCTCTTTCATATGCTGGTGGGACAATGTTTTATAAGCCTGAATATTATTGGCTCTCCAGCTGAAATGAGAAGTGGGTGAAAGACCCTGACCGGCGCCGGTTGATCCGGTAATGCCGGTAGTATGAACTTCCTGTAAAATACCCGCCTTGGCCAGTGGCAATAAGCCCAGCTGGATGGCGGTTGCAAAGCAGCCGGGATTAGCGATATTAGCAGCCGTTCGGATAGCCGCCTTATTCAATTCAGGAAGACCGTAAATAAATGCTCTTTCACCCATGCTGGAATGGGCCTGCAAGCGGAAGTCCTGTGACAGGTCTATGATCTTTACGGTTGCAGGAATGGTTTGCTGCTCCAGAAACTTACGGGCTTCGTTATGACCTACACAAAGGAACAGAACATCTATATCATCCTGCAGGTCAGCCGAAAACGAAAGCGGGGTTTCACCCACCAGGTCATGGTGGATAGAGGCGACGGAAGCACCGGCATGACTGCGGCTGTGAACAAAAGCAATGGTAACATCCGGATGGTGTATGAGGAGGCGAATCAGTTCGCCACCTGTGTAACCGGCACCTCCGACAATTCCAGCCCTGAGCTTTTTCATTGGCTTACATTTATACGGTCATGAATCGTGGCAGGGGAGGAACTCAGCAGAAACTCAAGGTCCTGACTGGTACGATTGGCAATACGGTGTTTCCAGCCGGCTTCTATGTGAATGCCTTCGCCCTCCTGCAGTTCTATCCTCTCTTCATTGATCTCAAAGCTGGCCGTTCCTTTCAGAATAAAAAAGAACTGCTGGGCAAATTGATGATAGTGCACCTCTTCTGCCGTTCCGGCCGGCATACGTTCCTGCTTTACGGAGAGTTCCGGCGTATCAACGAAGTTCCAGCCATCGCAACCGGCACCCCATACATAATGTTTTAACGGCTGATTCCTGGATACGGTCTTCATTCCGCGCCTTCTTTTACCTGATAATAAATGGATGTCTGATTGCCGAAGATCTTGCTGAAGCCACGCACGTCTTCTCCGCTCCAGCCAGAATTCATTTCGCCGTATTTGCCAAACTTGCTGCTCATCAGGTCGAATGGTGATTCTATGCCCAGTATCTGAAAGCGATAGGGCAGCAGCTGCACAAATACAGAACCGGTAACCTGCTCCTGCGAGCGGGTGAAGAACGCTTCTATATCGCGCATCACCGGATCCAGGATCTGGCCTTCATGCAGCCAGTTGCCATAGAATTGGGCCAGCTGATCTTTCCAGTTCAGCTGCCATTTGGTAAGCACATGCTTTTCCAGGGCATGGTGAGCTTTCAGGATCACCAGGGGAGCGGCGGCTTCAAAGCCTACCCGTCCCTTGATACCAATGATGGTATCACCGATGTGGATATCCCTGCCAATGCCATAAGGCCCGGCAAGGGTCTGTAAATATTGTATAGCTTCAGCCGGTTGGCCGAATGAACGGTCATTCACTTTTCTTAGCTCCCCTTTTTCAAAGCCCAGCTCAACCTCTTCAGATGCCTCTTTGGTTACCTGAGTCGGCCAGGCTTCTTCCGGCAGCATGCCTTTGGATGAAAGGGTTTCCCTGCCTCCCACACTTGTGCCCCATAAGCCTTTATTGATGGAGTAGACCGCTTTCGCAAAATTCATATCCACCCCTTTGCTTTTAAGGTAATCGATCTCCTGCTCGCGGCTGAGTTTCAGGTCGCGGATAGGGGTGATGATCTCCACACCCGGGATCATGATATGAAAGATCATGTCAAAGCGCACCTGGTCGTTACCGGCTCCGGTACTGCCATGAACAACGGCATCTGCGCCTACCGCTTTCACATGTTCTGCAATGTGCAGTGCCTGCATCAGTCTTTCGGCACTCACGCTGAGGGGATAGGTATTATTCTTCAGTACATTACCGAAGATGAGGTATTTGATGATGCGGTCGTAATAACTGCTTATGGCATCTACGGCCGTATGCGATGTTACGCCCAGCTTGTAGGCATGCTGTTCGATCTGCTTCAGTTCGGCCGCATCAAATCCGCCGGTATTCACGATAATGCTATGCACTTCATAGCCTTTTTCTTCAGTAAGGTATTTCACACAATAGGAAGTATCCAGTCCGCCGCTAAATCCAAGTACTACCTTGCTGCCTGCGGCCAGTGGCCGTTGGGAATCCGTTCCTTTCTGTTCTGTCATGTCTGATTGATCCGGTTTAAAAGTGGAAAAAATTGAAGAGTGCCATTTTAAGCTTGCGATTGGAGTTGCGTTCCTTGCCGCCGTTCTTCTCAGGACTTTTCAGGCGTTTCAGGAACTTGCTTTGCTTGATCTTCATGAAGCGCTCATATACCTTGCTCTTTTCTCCGAAATGAGCGGTTGTTTCCACAGGCTCATAATGGTCTTTCGGATCGTAGAGCATAGCCGTACACAGGCAGTTCTTTCTTTCCTTGCTCATGAGTATATCGTAGTTCACACAGCTTTTGCAACCAGCCCAGAACTTTTCGTCCTGAGTAAGCTCGGAATAGGTTACCGGCTCATATCCCAGGTCACTGTTAATCTTCATCACGGCGAGCCCGGTGGTCAGACCGAAGATCTTGGCCTCCGGGTATTTTTCCCGGCTCAGTTGAAACACCCGTTCCTTGATGGATTTGGCCACACCGCTTTTGCGGAAGTCCGGAGAAACAATGAGGCCGGAGTTGGCTACATATTCCCCTTCCCAGGTTTCGATATAGCAGAAGCCCACCCAGGTGCCTTCCTGTGTCGTGGCTATAACGGCTTTGCCTTCCTGCATTTTCTGGACAAGGTATTCCGGAGATCGTTTGGCTATGCCGGTTCCGCGTGCTTTGGCAGAAGCTTCCATTTCATCCGTAATCGTCTTAGCATAGACCTCATCTTCAGGTGTTGCCACCCTGATGATAATATTTTGATTGACCACTGTTGTAAAAGAGTTGATGAAGTAGTTGGATAACCAATCCTGTACCAAGTTGGGCTGGGAAAACTTCACTGATAGGGGCCTTGGTTAGCGGCTCGTCCTATCAGAAACCAGGTCGTCTGGAGAGATAACGAAAGATATCAAAACACACGTCATATACACGCGTTGCGACCAACTCGTGAAAGATATAATGTTTATTATGTGTGTTCGTATTCATTGAAGAAGTGCAAATTTAAACGGATTATTGATATTTAGCACCAAAAATTTGCTCTTTAAAGATAGCAGTGTTATTATATATATCACGTTAAAATTACAAGAGCGGCTGGCTTCTGGAAGGGGTTGAAATCGGGAAAGAATCCTTTACGATTTCTTAACTCCCGACAGAACCGGGCATGATATTTTATTATTGATATTTAGGAAGTTTTAACAACACCAACCACTCCATGCTCAGTTATCACGAATACAGGCAACTGAACGAAGACCTGAAAGCACAGATCCTTTCCTGGGATGGGGTATCTCTGGATCTTTACCGGGAATGCAGCAAATGCAGCGTGGAACTCTATGCCCTCTATGGTTTTTATGTGGAGATCTACTTTGATAAATTCACGGAAAACCCGATTTATCTGAGAAGTTTTAATCAGACCGACCGTTTGGAACCCTATCTTAATCAGCTGAATATTGAAAACCTGATGAATATCTGAGAAGGGTCCTCAGGCTTAAAAATAGTAAACCCCGCTGTCGCGGGGTTTGTTGAGCTATAAGGATTCGAACCTTAACTGACTGAACCAAAATCAGTAGTGCTACCGTTACACCATAGCTCAATCCTGTAAAGGAGTGCAAAAATAAAGGCAGCGCGAAGACAAACCAAATTTTTTAAGATAATCAGCTGGTTAAGCGTATAAAATGAAATCGTCCGCGAAGGGTAAACGTTTGTTCAGCTGCCTGAGCCGGCTCCCGTTTCCCGGGCTGCCAGCCGGATGATATCCCTGCTTTCGATAATAGCCTTGTCATTTCCGTAAAGGGAAACATGGATCATGGCCAGCGACAGTTCGCGGAGCGTACAGAACCCGTTAGGGAAGAGCTTGCGCCCGATCGGAAAAAACCAGTTGATATAAGCATAGAACTTATGGGTCCTCTTTAGGCCTTTGATCGGTTTAATAAACCCGGGGCGGAAGGCAAAGGCTTTTTTAAAGGGAAGCTTCATCAGATCGTTTTCTGTCTTACCCTTTACACGGGCCCACATCGAACGGCCTTTTTCAGAGCTGTCGGTGCCCGCGCCTGAAATATAGCTG
>DATAHC010000098.1:0-7946 GCA_036263415.1 Flavisolibacter sp. | reverse complement strand
TCGACATTATGGAGAACCTGGGTCACGAACCGAATAAAGTTTACGGCACTGCACATTTCGGGCCCGGTCCGGGCAGCACGCAGATCAGCCGCAACCTGACCTTGAGCACCGGTGATTTCAGCAGCGACTTCCATGTATTCTCTATCATCTGGGATATAAACTCCATCAAATGGCTGGTAGATGAACAGGTCTATTCAACGGTCAGCAACCTCGATGTGGGCAGTGCTACGTACCCTTTCAATGAAGATTTCTTCTTCATATTGAACGTGGCGGTAGGCGGTGCCTGGCCAGGTAATCCGGATGCTACCACTACCTTCCCGCAGAAGATGCAGGTAGATTATGTGAGAGTGTATCAGTGATCAGCAATCAGCAATCAGTTATGAGTGATCCTTACAGGAATTGTGAAACAATAAAACCGGATAGTATGGCCATGCTGAGGCTGATGAGGGTGCCGATCAGGAGGTATTCCGTTTTGATCTCCGGACGGTTGCTTTCATTGAAGCGAAGAAGCCCTTTTGCAGCGATCAACAATCCGATCGCTTCCCATTTGCCCAGCAGAACCAGGAAAAAGATAAGGCTGCGCTCCATGATGCCGATCCATTTACCGGCATCATTGAGCCCTTCCGCATCCGGCAGCTGCTCTCTCCATTTTTGAGTCAGCTTTCCAATCAGTATACCGGCCGGCAGGGTCAGTACGATCCATGCCGTGGCAATCATCCAAACCGCAGGGTTATTGCTGAAGCTTTTCCAGTAGCTGATGACCGCGCCTTTCTCTGTATATAGAAAGGCCCAGCAGCCCAGGAGGATCAGGATATGAAACAGCTGATCCAGCAGGAAATAGCCCAGCGTTTCCTTCCGGTACGATTTCCAGCCATCGATCAGGGTGTGGGTGATCAAAATGATCAGAGCTACTATCCAGTGGGACCACCCTATGAGAAAGTAGGCTAAAGCGGCGGTGATCAGCCCGTGAACATACAGGTATACCGAACCGAAATGACGCTGGTTCCGGTGTTCTACCCAGCGACGGGGCTGCAGTATAAAGTCGGTTGTAAGGTGTGCAAATACCAGTTTCAATAAAAAGACAAGACCCATCAGCTGCTTTTGATAACCGAAGATAACTGTTCGTAAGCAGCCAGTAAACGCACCAGCTCTTCCCACCCGGAAGCCTGAACATGCTTATTGATAGTGGACTGCGTTTTCCTGAGTTTTTTGGCCGCCTCCCGCTGATTGAGGCCTGCTATCAGTTCATAAATAACCGCTGCCTGCTTTGGTGTCATCTGCTGAAACAGGTAATCGATGAAATAGCTGATGACGTTCAGGCCCTGATTGGCCAGCGGATCCGGCGTTTGGATGGTCAGCAGCCTGCGGCCGCCGGCCAGTTCATCAAAACTTCTTCCCGACAGAACAAATGCTTCGCCGGTGGCCGTACGGAGGGTACGCACGGGCTGTTGTACCGCACCGATACCTATTCCGGCCCGCACATCGAAATAAGCGGCACTCGCTTCTCCAACCAGGCGCCTTGCGGCCAGGCGACAGCCCAGCAGGACCCTCAGTGCGACGGAGGCATCTTTCAGATACACCTGGAAGCTATCACCCCTGTAGAATTCATATTTACCGGAAGCCAGCCAATGCGTGATGGTGTCCATCAGTTTCTTTTCCTGGGCTTTGGTAAGATGAGTAGAGTTGACGATATCGGCAGTCAGAACAGCAGCCATACAGCTATTTCTGCAAATATCGCCTTTTTAGGCGAATTTTGCAATATATCGCCTTTTTAGGCGAATTACTTGAAATATCGCCTTTTTAGGCGAATGCCTTAGTCGTACTTCATAGCCGGATAACCCAGTAGCCTGCGCCATAAGGCCAGTTGTCCGATGATGCTGGCTTCCCGGTACATACTGAAGCTGATGACCTCATAATAGGTCATTTTCATGCCGCCCATATCCATCGTACTTTCCAGCTTCTGATCGTCGATCAGCAGTAGTGCTTTACGCGCTTCCGGCGTGATGCCTTCCCAGTCGCTCAGGTACTCGGCTACAGTAGGATACTGAGCACCATCCTGAATACCCTGATTATGGTCAAATAACGCAGCGCCGGTCTGCTTCAGGTTATGAGGCATCTCAGAAGCCATAAGAAAGCGCTGATGTACCAGCGAACCAGCCAGCCAGGCCGGATGATTGGCAGCCGTATGAAGCCGGTTCTGCATATCCTGCGGGGAAATGCCTTCAAGCACTTTGGGAAAGAATCCTGTCTGGAGATCGAACAGCGTAAGAAAGCCCTGCATTCTGCTGCTGGTAGTTTGCTTGTCCATGGTAATTGTGTTTTGTAGTCTATAAAGCTACAAAAGCGGAGCACGGTAAAGGGGTTCGGCAGCGACAATTACAGGGCTGTTTGCGTCTGTCAGGGTAACCTTAACCCCCGGCACGGTTCAATTCGTCCAGCGTGGAGGTTTTCCGGTTCGAATTCAATTTCAATCCCTTGCTGAAATTATAGCGCAGCGTGAAATTGAAGATCCGGAACCGTAAGTACTGGTCAAACGCATTGACATTTCCATTATAGTTGGCAGCCCACTTCAGGCGCTGGGTCTTGAAAAGATCGGAGCCATTGAGGCTCAGGTCCACCTTCTTTTTGAAGAGGCTTTTCTTAACCGCCATATCAAATCGGGTATAGGCTTCCGAATGATACAACCCGGAAGCGGCCGGGCCCCTGTAAAGGGCTGTCATTTCCAGGCGGAAGCTTTTGGGAAGCTGAATGGTATGGACGGACTGAAACAGGAAGGTCCATTGCCTGTTCAAGACCGCGGCCCCATCGGAAATAGTCGTATAGCTATTGAAGGACTCCTGTACATAGTTCTGCGTTTCCCAGAATTTGGCCAGCCTGACCGGCACAATACCCAGGGCCACAAAGCTTTTACCATTGTTCACGTTACCGGTAGTGTAAACCGTGATGCCGGTAGCCGCCTCCGGCTTCGGGACCTCCGTGATCACGTCTTTGGATAGCTGGTAATTAAGCTGGAGTATGTATGATTTATAAAAGGTTTGGGAGAGGGTGAAAATATGGGCGTACTGAGGACGTAAATCCGGATTGCCTTCCGTCCAGGTATAAGGGTCTCGGTAGGAGCGGAACGGATTCAGGCTGCCATAATTCGGCCTTGTCAGGCGTCGGCTGTAGGTATAGTTGATCCCGTAATTGGCACTTACTTTCTGCTGGATAAAGAGGCTGGGGAAGAACCCGGTATAAAGGCGTTTGTTTACTTGTCCGGTAGTGATCTGATTACCGGTAGAGTGGGTTTGTTCCACGCGTAATCCTGTCTGAATGCTTACCTTCTTGCCCAGGTTGCCGCTCCAGTTGGAATAGGCAGCATAGATCGTTTCATCATACCTGAAGTGGTTGGTGCGTTGCGGATCCAGCACAAGCCCCGTATTATTAAAATAGAACCGAAAATCATTATCGCTGATCACCCGGCTGGCCTTCAGTCCGGCTTCCAGCTTGTTGCTTTTGGGAAGCGGAAGGCTAAGATCTGCCTTACCCGATTGGATGGTGTACCCTCCGGGCGTTTCCGTATACAGGAAATCCTGAACCTGGTTGGCGGTGTTGAGATCAGTAAAATAATTCAGAAAATCAGCAGTACCCCGGTTCGCGATCTTTACATAGAACAGGTCGCCGGAAAGGGTAGTGCCCAGCGTATCCAGCTGGCCGTTATAATGCAGGTTAAAGGTTTGGTTGGAATAGCGGCCATGTGATTGATTTTCGGCCCTGATCTGCTGGTAGTTCGTTTTGGGCGCCTTTCCAAGATAGGTATCGGTTATGAATGATTCATTGAAGGTGCTTCCGGACAGGTTTACCATAAATCCGACACTATGCGCCTTACTGATGCTGTAGTCCGTTCCGAAACGTATGGAGCGGTTATCGGGAACCTTGTAGGAGGAGGTGGCCGTCTGATCAAAATAGATGGCATTGCCACCGGAGCGGAAGATCCGGGTAAAGGTGGCTTCCCGTCCGCCAACGCGTTCCGACAGGTCGGCAATGACAAAGGAGTTCCAGTTGCCCAGCTTATGGTTCACGGTTATGCCGGAAGAGTAGGCATGTTGTTTCAGGTTGGTCAGATAACCGGCATAAACGCTACCGTTTATGCCCTGTCTGGTATTCTTTTTAAGGTTGATGTTCAGGATCCCTGAACTGCCCTCCGCATCATATTTAGATGAGGGATTGGCAATGACCTCGATATTCTTCAGATTTTCAGCTGGTGTACTTTCCAGCAGGGTTCTCAGGTCTCTGGCAGAAAGGTAGGTAAGCTTACCGTCGATCATTACTGTAACGCCGCTGCGACCATTCAATTGAACATTCCCCTCGGCGTCAATAAAAACACCAGGGGTTTTGGAAAGAACTGTAAACGCGTTATTACCAGCAGCCATGGCGGTGCCCTCCACGGTCACTACCATTTTATCAGCGAGTTGGGTAATGGTAGGGATCATAGCGGTAACCGTAACCGAACTGAGTTTCTTATCATTTGTTTGTAAGGTCAGCACCCCAATGTCATTCACGCCGGCTGAATGGGCTTGGAAAGGAGCCGATTCCCATCGGTTGTAACCGACCAGCGTCATCCGGAGCATATACCGGGAAGTATCGGACCAGGTAAGTCGGAATCTTCCGGCTGTGTCTGTCTGTGTACTGGTTCTGGACACCGTATCAGTTACCGGACGAAGGGATACCGTAACATAGGGGAGTGGCTGCCCTTTTTCATTGACGACTTTTCCTTCAACGCTTTCCTGGGCGGATGCTTCCAGGCAGGAAATGATCAGCAACTGGCATAGAATAAATAGGGGACGTATTCCCGGCAATTGTTTGAAGCAAGTAGTTTTCAGCAGTTTCATTCTTAAATAGTTTAAGCACCATTCTTTTCCTGGTCTTGTTTACCCGGAAGGACATGAATGCGCCGTTCCTGGTACCAATAGCGAAGTAAGGGGGCCCTGTTGTTTTCCGCTTGTCAAATTCTATGATTCTGAATGAAAGGGAATTGTATTTTACTTCAGTGAAACAGGGAACGGATAAACGGCAACCCAAAAAGCTCTTCCAATGGATTGCAAAATTTTGACAGAGGATACGGGACATGACTTCGCCCGGTGGCCCGATAAGGAGCGGATAACGCTATCCACCCTGAAGCAATGGCAGATTGAAAAGTACAAGGCTGGCACCTTCAGTATCAAATATGTACTGGAAGGAACGGAGCATTACTATATACAGGGTAAGCGGTTCTCGGTCAGCGGAGGAAATTACCTGATCGTGAATGCCAACCAACCAGTAGATGTGCTGATCGATTCCAGGCGGGAGGTGCGCTGCTTTTGTATTCACATGACCCCGCAATGGATGAATGAAGTGAACACCGCAGCCAGCTCTCAGGCCGGTGCGCTATTGGACAATCCGTATCATGCTATATCCACCGGCTCTTTTCAGGAAATGATCTATTCGGATCAGGAGAATGCATTAGGCCTTTATCTGAAAGAAATGGCTGTCCGGTATCAGGCAGGGTACCTCGAAACAGGTGCTGATCCCAAAGATTTATATTATGACCTGGCCTCGAGAGCCTTATTGCTGAAATATCCGGGCAATACCAGGGATCTGAAAACGGTTAAGCACAGCACACAGCAGGAATTACTCCGCCGCCTGTCGTATGCAAAAGAGAAGATCGATGCAGAATTCAGTAGTGATCTTAATCTGGACGATCTGGCTAAAGAAGCCATGTTATCCATGCCACACCTGTTCTCCTGTTTTAAGAAGGTATATGGCACCTCACCGTATCAATACCTTACCGGCAAACGGTTGGAACAGGCAGCTTTATTACTATCGCAGGAAAATATGCAACTGTCTGCGATTGCTGAAAGTTGTGGCTATGCCGATGGGGCTTCCTTCTCGAAGGCCTTCCGGAAGAAGTTTGGCGTCACACCAACTGCTTACCGCACTTCTAAATAAATTAAAGCAGGTTGTAACACACCTCCGGCTTACCCCCCCCCAAGATCTGTTAGTAGTTCACGATTTCTTAAAAAAATAAAATTTGATTGCGAATCCAGATTATTTATACTTACTTTGTATTTCAAAGTGCTTTCCATATAGTAATTAAAACTGATGGAAGTCGCCACCGGTAAGGAATTGTTTCTTTAAAATCATTCGCTCCTGTAAAGAGAGAAACCCTGTTGTCAAACGCATTTAATAAGTGTTATGGAAAATATAATTATATCCAATCTAAATAATCCCGGTCAGCTGGAACGCCTATACAGGGAAGATAAAACTGCTTTTAAGCAGGCATTTCAAAGTGTTTATCCTTCCTATGAGAGCAATCCTCTGATGGGTTTCTGGAAAGAGCGGCTGAATTTTTCAGACAAGGAGGTCTCCTGGGGTACGGCACAGGATGTACTGGTAGTGATCATTGCTTCCCTGATCGCGGGTTTTCTTGCCAAATTGCCGGCTATTCTGGGCATCGATGAAGAATTCTTTTATACACGTAATGCCGGTTTCCTGGTATTTCCTTTTTTAACTGCCTGGTTTGCCTGGAAAAACCAAGTGAAACCGATCAAGCTCCTGATTCTGGCCGGGACCAGCCTGGCAGGTTTATTCTTTATCAACAGTTTGCCGGTATCCCATCACAGTGATACGCTGCTGCTCTCCTGTCTTCATTTATTGATTGTACAATGGGGATTATTGGCCTTTGCTTTTACAGGAAGCGGGCAGGCCGTGGAAAAACGAATGGATTTTCTGAAATTCAACGGCGATCTGGTTGTTATAACCACCCTGATCCTGCTTGCCGCCGCCATACTTTCCTTATTGACAATCGGATTATTTTCCCTGATCGGCTATCGCATAGAAACATTCTTCATCACGAATATTGTCCTGTTCGGATTACCGGCAGCACCTATATTCGGAAATTTCCTGATACAGCAGAATCCGGGATTAGTGGGTAAGGTATCACCCGTGATCGCAAAATTATTCAGTCCGCTTGTATTAATGATGTTGGTGATTTATCTGGGCGCTATGGCCTATTCCGGAAAAGACCCCTATAATGACCGTGAATTTCTGCTGGTATTCAATGCCCTGCTGGTAGGCGTAATGGCGATCTTGTTCTTTTCGGTGGCAGAATCGTTCAAGAAAGGGAAAATGGGATGGGAGGTTTGGATTCTGCTCTTGCTTTCCCTGGTTACTATTGTAGTGAATAGCATTGCGCTGTCGGCCATTCTTTTCCGGATTTCTTCCTGGGGCCTTACCCCAAACCGGATAGCCGTGTTGGGAAGCAATGTTATAATATTGATCAACCTGTTGTTGGTAACTGTGCAGCTAACAAAGGTGATTTTGAAGAAATCGGAACGACAGCAGGTGGGTCTTGTAATCGCAAAGTACCTTCCTGTCTATCTCATTTGGGCAGCCCTGGTAACGTTTGTCTTACCCTTTCTTTTTGGATTCAAATAGGCACTTAGTCGATTGTCGGATCGTTTGGGGTAAATAGGCTGAATGGCTATCCTTGATCGGTTTCCCATATCTACTTCTATAGACATATCTTTGTTTACTTATGGAATAAAATGGCGACGGCAAATAATTTACTGCTGCCATTAGATAAATAATTCACTAAACTAAATTTAATTGTATGTCAAAAAAGACAGCTGAACCAAAGAAGAACAAGCCTACCAAAAAGAAAAGCTCAGCACAGAAGAAAGCGAACCCAAAGAAAAAAGCACGCTAAGAACGATACGGGAGCCTGGATAACAACCGGGCTTTTAATTAAAAGAAAACCCTTCTAATACACGAAGGGTTTTTTGTGCCCAAGACTGGATTCGAACCAGCACGCCGTTTCCAGCGCTACCACCTCAAGGTAGTGCGTCTACCAATTCCGCCACAACCGCATGCCGAAGATTTTGGACCCGGCAACCGCGAATATCGGGACCACCGAAGCGATCCATTCG
>DATAHC010000097.1:0-10437 GCA_036263415.1 Flavisolibacter sp. | reverse complement strand
CCATTGCTGGCCTTTTCACTTATTCTGGTGATGGCAGGATGTAAAAAAGAGGATTATGTTACAGTTCCTCCGGCATTGGCGCATTTTACAAATCAAGCTTCAGCGCCTTATTATGTTCAGAATACTCCGAATTCAGTATTTAAAGTTCCTGTTGGAGTAACTGAAGTGTCTGATAAAGACAGAACCATTCAATTAACCGTAACATCACCTACAGGTGCCACTGCAGGAACTCAATACACGTTATCAGGTACTTCTGTAGTTATCCCTGCCGGAAAATCTATTGGCTATGTTGACGTGAAAGGTATTTTTTCCGGATTCCCTGGAACTCGGGTTGATACTTTGCGTTTTGCTATAACAGGTGGAGATGTAACTCCTGCAGATTATAATAAAACATTCGATCTGATACTTCGTAAATATTGTGAAGTGAATATCAGTGATTTTGTTGGGAATTATAACAAGAGCTTTGATGACGGTACCTACGGGCCATATCAGATCCAGGTTCTTTCTGCAACACAGGTTACGGCAACGACTGGATACATTATGATTAAAAATTTGTGGGATGCTGGTGGTTCCACACCAATCCGAGTAGACCTTGACTGGTCAGACCCGGCAAACTTTAAAACATCTATTCCTACAGCTCAGCCTCTTTATATAGATGGTACTTACGGGCAAGCAAATGTAAGACCTACAGGTAATGGGACGTTCTCTTCCTGCGACCAGACTTTCACCCTGAAATATCAGGTGTATGTTTCCGCCGGAAGCTTCGCTGCTACTACAACTACAATGGCTCGGTAAGAGTGCATGAACGATAAAAGAAAAGGCCGTCGAAAGACGGCCTTTTCTTTTATCGTATCCCTTGAAGGATCTACTTCAGAACTTCACTTAATTTGCGATCCAGATCTTCGCCTCTGAGGCTTTCTCCAATGATCTTTCCATTGGGGTCTATCAGCACATTATAAGGTATTCCTTCTACTTTATATAAGGCCGCAGCGGCATTGTTCCAGTATTGCAGGTCGCTGACATGCGTCCAGGTAAGTCCGTCGTTTCGGATGGCATCTACCCAGGCTTTTTTGGTACGGTCAAGCGATACGCCCAGTACCGTAAAGTTCTTGTCCTTATACTTATTGTATACCCGCACTACGTTAGGGTTCTCTTCACGGCAGGGCCCGCACCAGCTGGCCCAGAAATCGACCAGTACATATTTGCCCTTGAAGGAAGCTAGCGACACGGGTGTTCCTGTGGTATCGGGCAGGGTAAAGTCGGGTGCTTGCTGAGGCTGCATTTTCTTCTGAATGGCGGCAAGCGAAGCGTCTTTTGGAAAACGTCCGGTCAGCTTGCCAACCAGCTCACCTACTTCCATATCAGTGAACCCTTTCATGCCCAGGCCATTGGCCATACGCTGATAGCTGCCCAGGGCATATAAGGCCAGTATAGGGCTCGAAGCATTCGCTATAAAATCGGAGGCGTAGGTCTTTAATTCTGTTGTAGTACGTTGGTATTGACCAAAAGGGACCTGAAGGGCACTGTCTCCGGCATGTGCTTTTTGAAGTGTATCCAGCTCCCGGCTCAGATCATAGATCTTTTGAGCCTGGCTGTTGGTAGTGCGGTCAAAATCAATGATCCCTTTACTCGCAGGTGAACCTTCAACGGAATAGGGTACCGTTTTATTTTCAAGGTCTGCGGTAACCGTTATCTTTTTGCTGTCATTGATCAGCAAGGCAAAGGGAAACTGGCTCTGATCAGAGCGCAGTGTATACAAGGACTCTTCGGATCCTTTGCCTTTCAATTCAAATTTGCCATCTGGCTTGAGGGCAAATGAATCGACAATAACCGGTGCTGTATTCGAAGGGTTTTCTTCGAGGTACACCATTTTTGACGGACTGTTTTTCAAACGGCCCTCCACGGTAAAAGACGAATCTGTTTTCGAAGTGCAGGAATAAATACCCAGAACAATAAGACAATAAATACCAGGCTTCATGTTAATCATTTAGTTTTTCAATAATTTTTTCTGTTACCAGCTTGGCATCGGCCGTTCCCTTCGATGCTTTCATCACTTCTCCTACAAAAACACTCACCAGGCCCTTCTTGCCCTTTTTATAATCCGGTATGCGGGCAGCATGCTTTTCTAGGGCCTGGTGGATCCACTGGTCTATTTCCGAAGACGAAGTTTGCAAATACAATCCTTTTTCTTCCAGGTAGGTCTCGATATTTAGGTCAGGATTAACAACCAGTTGCGGAAACACTTTTTGAGAGGCCGTACCGAAATTGATCTTTCCTTGCGCGACCAGTTCGATCAGCTTGGCAATAGAATCGATTGGAAGCGCTTGTATATCCTGGGTTGTATCTTCTTCATTCAGATAATTCTTTACAGGTCCCGTTACCCAGTTGGCCGCTGCCTTGTTGTTACCCGTCTTTTTTGCTAACTGCTCAAAGCACTCCATAAGGTCTGGATCATTGGCCAGCTGTAAAGCATCATATTCGGATAGCTGGTAGGTGGTTTTTAAACGTTCTTTCAGCTCAGCCCAGGATTCCGGCAGTTGGCTTCGGAGTCGCTCGATTTGATCCGTACTGATATAAAAAGCAGGCAGGTCAGGTTCCGGAAAATACCGGTAATCATCCTCATCCTCTTTAACACGGATGGGATAGGTAGTAAAATCCTCTTCATTCAATCCTCTGGTTTCCTGCAGAATAATTTCGCTGGCTTCTAGAGCCTGGATCAGCCGCTGGCTTTCCTGCTCTACAGCTTTTTTGATAAACCGGATAGAATTAAGATTCTTGATCTCTACTTTAGTTCCCAGCTTAGGATCGCCCATTCGCCTGGCAGATATATTTACATCACACCGAAGGCTTCCCTGCTCCATATTGCCATCACATACCTGCAGCTGGCGCACCAGTCTGCGTAATTCCGTAACAAAGGCAAAAGCTTCCTCAGCGCTTCTCAGATCGGGTTCCGTTACAATTTCCAGAAGCGGCATGCCGGCTCTGTTATAATCAAGGTTGGTATGATGATCAGAGCTTGTATGAATGCTTTTGCCGGCATCTTCCTCCATATGTATGCGGTTCAGCCGTACCTTTTTTTCTTCCTGATCAACGGTAATCGTTACATAGCCTCCGGTACAGATAGGGGTGGTATGTTGCGAGATCTGGTATCCTTTGGGAAGGTCCGGGTAGAAATAATTCTTACGGGCGAAATAGTTATGCTGAACAATTTCACAGTGGCAGGCCAGCCCCAGCAGAACAGCTTTCTCTATGGCTTCTGCATTCAGTCGGGGTAAGGTGCCGGGATGCCCTAGTGAAATAGCGCTTACCTGTGTATTGGGCTCCTGACCGAAAAGCGTAGTGTCACCGCAAAACAATTTGGTGCGGGTGGTCAGTTGGGCATGCACTTCCAGCCCGATCACGATTTCATATTCCTGCACGATCGCCATAAGCGCAAAAATACTTCATTTGGATTTGCCTCTTAAAAACAAAAGCCCCGGTGCAGACGTACCGGGGCTAACATGCACATAAGAAGAAAACACTATAGGTCAGCGGTCTTCAGCTTGCGTGGCATTTTTACTTCCACGTTTTGCGTTTTACCGCCACGGTTGATCTTGAAAGTGAAGGTGTACTTTTCTTTATTGTCACGGATGGTACGGGTTACGTCATCGGTGCCTTTTATCTCTTTATCGTCAATGCCCACAATGATATCGTCCTTCTGCAAACCAGCCTTGGCGGCGTTGCTGTCATCATCCACATCCAGTACCTTGGCGCCCTTGCCATCTTCGTCATCCTGAATGGATAAGCCCAGCTTGGGGCGGCCGCTGAAATAGAATGAATTTCCAAGGGTTTCAAAGCCCTGACCCTGCGCAAAAGGTTGAGGAACACGGGGAATGCTGATGGCGTTCATATTAATGCCTTTCCATTTACCCAATTCTGCTGTTGTTTTTTGTTCTTTGCCATCACGCAGATAGGTGATACCCACTTTGTCGCCGGGTTTATGAGAGCGAACGGCCTCTGTTACATCATCAGAGCTTTCGATCTTGGTATCGCCGATTTTGGTAATGATGTCACCTTTTTTCAGTCCGATCTTTTCAGCAGCGCTTTCTTTGGTCACGGATTGTATTTCTGCTCCTTTGTCATCACCTTCAGTCACTACGCCCAGCATAGCCCTGTTTTGATCTTCATTGAAGAGGTTGAAATGGTCACCGCCTTCTGTATCAATGATCCACTCATCGGGCGAAGTTCTGGAGTAAGTGCCTGTTTTTACCCGGTTATAAACCCGGGCTCCGGTAACGGTATTCACATTCACATGTACATCCTTATTTTCATTGGCGTCTTTGCCGTCGATCTTAACCTTATTGCCATCGATCTCAATAACGGTCTTGGTCTTCACATCGCCCTGACGATTGATCACGATCGTCTGCATGGTTTTCTTATCATCTTTATCTTTTGCCTTATCCTTGTCGCTTTGAGCATGAAGTACCGATGGTAGCGCAAGCAAGGCAACCCCTGCAACAACAAAACTTTTCATGATAACTTGTTTCATAAAGAATACATTTTATGTGACTACGTTAATTTTCGTAGATCAAATATAGGGAGGGTTTTTTAATTACGAAAGATTTCGCAAATGTTAAAATGCTAAATGGTTCAAAGCAGGCTTTTAACGGTCTCAATTACCTGTTGAAGGGCAGAAATATCGGTACCGCCGGCAGTAGCCAGACCTTTCTGGCCTCCTCCGCCACCCTTGATAAGTGGGGCAATTTTTTGCTTGATAAGAGCACCGGCATCCAGGCCTTTCTGCATAGTTAGCTGATCGTCAAAAGCTACCACCACACTGGCTTTGCCATCAATGGCCGCCGTTAATACAATGGCCGCATGGGTAAGCTGGGTCTTCAGGTCAAAGGCCAGTTTTTTCAGCATATCTGCGGAGCCGGCAGTTACCTGTGCCCCAATAAATTGGATATCATTGATAACCTGTATCTGACGGGCCAACTCCTCGCGAACCTGGTTGGTTTGCATCACTTCAAACCGTTCTACCTGCTTTTTCAGGCTGGCATTCTCCTCACTCAGGCCGGACAGTGCTTTAAGTAGGTCCTTGGGTTGTTTTAATGCTTCCTTTATGTTTTTCAGCAGTTCAAGCTGCTCCTGGATATAATTTTCTGCTGCCTGTCCGCTGAGGGCTTCTATACGGCGTACACCGGCTGCTACAGCTCCTTCTGAGATGATTTTAAAATAGCCCAGCTCTCCGGTAGCTCCCACATGCGTTCCGCCACATAATTCGACCGAATAGGAGGGATCCATAGTCACTACCCGGACTGTATCTCCGTACTTCTCGCCGAATAAGGCCATCGCACCGGATTTCATAGCTTCTTCCTTGGCCATCTGGCGAATCACAACAGGTACATTTTGCCGTATTTTGGAATTGACGAGGGCTTCCACCTTGCTGATCTCTTCCTCCGTCATTTTACTGAAATGTGAAAAGTCGAACCGCAGGTAATCGGCATTCACCAGGGAGCCTTTCTGGGCAACGTGTGTACCCAGCACCTCCCGCAGAGCAGCATGCAATAAGTGGGTGGCACTGTGGTGTATGGCCGTTGCTTTTCGTTTGGCGGCATCTACCTGCACTTCTATTTCTCCGGAAAGCTCCTGGGGAAGCTTTTCTGTAAAATGAATGATCAGGTCATTTTCTTTCCGGGTGTCGATAATCCGGAACGGTTTGCCTTCAATGATCAGCTGACCGGTATCACCCGCCTGCCCGCCGCTTTCGGCATAAAAAGGTGTCTGGTCCAGAACTACCTGGTAGGCTTCCCGGCCTTTGGCCTTTACCTTCCTGTACTTGAGAATATGAGCTTTTGCTTCCAGTGAATCATAACCAATAAAAGTATTGCTGGAGCCTTCATGCACCTGAATCCAGTCTTCCGTGTCAATGGCGGTAGCGGCTCTGGAGCGGTCTTTTTGCTTCTGCATTTCCTGATTAAAGGCGGCTTCATCCACGTCCAGGTTTCGCTCCTGGGCAATCAGCCGGGTCAGATCTAACGGAAAGCCATAGGTATCATTGAGCTCGAATGCCTCTTTTCCTGAAATCACCTTCGGTGATGATTTGATAATGTCCTCTATTCTTTTCAGTCCTTTTTCCAGGGTTCTCAAAAAAGCCTCTTCTTCTTCGCGGATCACTTTTGAAACAAAGCCTTCCTGTTGCTTCAGCTCCGGAAATACGGTAGCAAACTGATTGGCAATTACCGGTACCAGCTGGTACAGCAAGGGCTGCTGATAGTTTAAGTAGGAATAATAATAACGTACGGCCCTTCTCAGAATGCGGCGGATCACATAGCCGGCTCCGGTATTGGAGGGCAGCTGTCCGTCGGCTATGGTAAAGGAAATAGCGCGAATATGGTCGGCGTTCACACGGGTGGCAATATCGTTCTTGCTGTCACTGTAGCTATAGCCGGTGCCGGTCAGCTCTCCGATCCGGGCAATGGTGCCGCTGAAAACATCCGTATCGTAATTGGACGTTTTTCCCTGGATCACCCGAACCAGGCGCTCGAATCCCATACCGGTATCAACATGCCGGGCAGGCAATTCTTCAAGTTTGGTAAACTCAACTATCTTTTTACCTCTTTCTTCTTTTTTATTTTCACCCTGATAATTCTTATCCCAATCATCAAAGCCAGATTTGTTATTCCAAATACGGTTGAATTGTATAAAAACATTATTCCAGATCTCGATCACCTGGGGGTGATCGGCGTTCACCAGGGTCTTGCCATCAACCTGCGCTCTTTCGGCATCTGGCCGGGTATCCACATGAATTTCCGTACAGGGTCCGCAAGGCCCCGTATCGCCCATTTCCCAGAAATTATCCTTTTTATTACCGAGCAGGATGCGGTCTTTGGCAATCCACTTTTCCCATTCCCTGGCCGCCTCTTCATCTTTGGGAAGCCCTTCTTTTTCATCGCCTTCAAACACCGTAACATACAACCGGTCCTTCGGTATTTTATATACTTCCGTCAATAATTCCCAGCTCCAGGCAATCGCTTCTGCCTTGAAATAATCACCAAAGCTCCAGTTGCCCAGCATTTCAAACATCGTATGGTGATAGGTATCCACACCCACTTCCTCCAGGTCGTTATGCTTGCCGCTCACGCGCAGGCATTTCTGCGTATCGGCCAGACGCGGATGGGGAGCCTGCTGGTTACCCAGGAAATAATCCTTGAACTGGTTCATGCCGGCATTGGTGAACATCAGGGTAGGATCGTTTTTTACAACGATGGGAGCAGAAGGAACGATCTGGTGCGCCTTGCTCTTGAAAAATTCCATAAAGGCCGATCTTATTTCACTGGCTGTCATACGATAGTGTTTGAAACGGCAGGCTTTCAGCCTGATATACAATAAAAGGTTGCTTTTTGCTTTATATGCCCGTACTTTTGTTAACCCCGTTTTTCGGGACTGCAAAGGTAACGATTACGCAATTCGGCAATCGTAATTTGAGAGTTGGTTTTCTGGTGAATAGGAAGGATTGCTGCCATTTCAGATCATTATCTTGACGCGAAGCCAATTATCATGAAAAAGATCAAGTATTACTACAACACCCATTCACTGCGCTATGAAAAGCTGGTGACCCCGCTCCGGGTGAAGCTGTTGAGGGTATTTGGTTTTCTGGCTTCCGCGCTGGTTACGGCAGTCCTTATTTCCTACTTTGCTTTTCAGTTCGTAGGTTCTCCGAATGAGAAGCTGCTGCGCCTCCAGAATAATGCGCTTCGGGAAGACCTGGAAGACCTGGGCGATTCCGTCAGGCAGATACAGATGAAGATGGCAGAGCTGGAGAACAGGGATAACACGGTTTACCGGAGCATTTTCGAAGCCACCCCCTTGCCGGACAGCGCCCGTGCTACCTACCTGGAAAAGCAAAAGGAGATCGGCAAGGTGGAAAGTATGAGCGGCAATGAGCTGGTTCGCTCCATCGCGCTTTCCCTGGCCTCCCTGAAAAACCGGATCGCTGCACAGCGGGCGTCCTATACAGAGATCAATTCCCTCATTAATAATAAGGAGAAACTGCTAGCGGCCACCCCCGCCATCCAGCCGGTCAGCAATCAGGATCTCAACCGGATCGCTTCCGGATTCGGGTATCGCATAGACCCCATTTATAAAACGATCAAGATGCATGCAGGGCTCGACTTCACCGCTCCGCAAGGCACGCCTATATATGCTACTGCAGATGGAACGGTTACCACAGCCGGCTTCAGTAACGGTGGTTATGGCAACCACGTGGTCATCGATCACGGCTATGGCTATGAAACCTTGTACGGACATATGGTGCGGGTAAAGACCCGTGCCGGCCAGCGCATCAAAAGAGGAGAGATCATCGGCTATGTAGGCTCTACCGGTAAGTCTACAGGTCCCCATTGCCATTACGAAGTTCATAAGAACGGACAGAAGCTCGACCCGGTTTACTTTTTCTATAACGACCTGGGCCCTCAGCAATTCGATGCTCTGTTGAAAAGAGCGGCCGCCTCCAATCAGAGCTTTGACTGATTTGCACAGAAGGAACCCTTTGCAGGTATCAGCCGCACTTTCATCCGGTAAAAGCTTCTTCACTTACCTTTGATAGCATGGATAAGGCACAACCCCAGATCACCTTCGAATTCTCGCAGGAGCCTTCCCCGGAGGGTCCGAAAGAATTCCTGTCCGGAAGTCCCGTGCCCCAGCCCGTACCGGTTGTAAAAAGCACCCGCGGCCGCAAATCCATAAAGGAAATGGAAGCCACGCTGGATAAGGTGGCGGTTCCGGAAGATGAGATCCTGTTTCAGAAGCAATACTACACTATTGGTGAAGTGGCGGGCATGTTCAGTGTGAACATTTCACTGATCCGTTTTTGGGAAAATGAATTTGATATCCTGGAGCCTCGGAAAACGCGGAAGGGCGATCGTCTCTTCAAGCCCGAAGATGTTAAGAACCTGCAGCTGATCCACGATCTGCTGAGGCGTCGCAAATTTACCCTCGAGGGCGCCAAGGACTTCCTGAAGAAGAATAAGCAATCGCGCGAACGTTACGATATGGTGCAATCCCTTCAGAAGATCCGCGCCTTTCTCCTCGAACTGCGGGCTAATTTGTAGCAGCATTTTAACAGCATACAACGAATTGCATCAATACCGCATCTTACATTTGAACGATAAAACTTTACTATGAAACGGAATTTGCTTTTCGCTTTGGTTCTATTGATGGCAGGTACAGCTTTTGCCCAACAGGCGGAGATCAGTCACGATGCCAGCGGCAATAAGATCATCAAAGGGTTTATGACCCGTCAGCAGCTGGCTACCGATTCAGCCTTTACCTGGTTTGCACAGAATCAGAAAGGATATACTCCGCAGTCGGAAGCGTTGGCTGCCCTGAAAGCGAATAAGGATTCCATTAACATTATTGCCTTTGGGGGCACCTGGTGCGGCGACACCCAGTTCATTCTTCCAAAGTTCTTTATGCTGGCCGATCAGGCAGGCTTGTCCCCGGACCGTATCACGCTGGTGGGAGTGGATCATAGTAAAAAAACCGTTCAGCACCTTTCCGAAGTCTTCAATATTGTCAACGTTCCTACTATCATCATAATGAAAAACGGAAAAGAACTAGGTCGCGTGGTCGAGTATGGCAAAACGGGGGCCTTTGATAAAGACCTCGGCGAGATTCTTTCTAAATAATCAGTACAGACCAGCTGCTTCATCAGCTTCAGCCCTCGATTTAATCTTATCAGGTGGTGATAGCAATGTCTTTTCCTTCTGCCGTGATCTTGATATCATGCTTCTCCAGCGTTTGCAGAATAAAGAAATTCAGCCGCTGTTTGATCTCCGTAAACTGATTCCAGGGAAGATTCGGTGTGAAGAATTCGATGAACACCAGGAAGGCCTGCACCCGTATATCATTTAATAACACAGTAGAGCCCTGAACCTCCCTGATGGTGGTCAGATAACCCTTGATCTCGGATGTAAGCAACTCGATCTTTGCCGGTGGCGTCTGCAAGGCAATGAATAGATTGATCTCTCCGCGGATCTGCGAGCGTAAGGATATATTATCCAGAATGCTGTCCACCATTTGCTTATTAGGCACCGTTACATACGATTTATCCGTGGTCCGCACCCGTGTGCTGCGCAATCCGATGCGCTCCACAGTGCCGGACACATTCTGTACCTTGACAAAATCACCGGTTGAAAACGGCTTGTCGAAGAAGATCACAAAAGAGGCGATCAGGTTCTCCAGGCTCTCCCGGAGTGCCAACGCTATAGCTGCGCCAACAATGCTTAATCCGGTTAAAAGACTGCTCACATTATAATTAAACGCGAAATGCAGCAGCATCAGAATGCCCACAATGCCAATGATCACCTTGAAGAAATCACGGAAGAAAACAACCAGTTGATTATCGCTTTGCGTGGCGGTACGCAGGGCTCTCGTCTCCAGAACACTCGCAATAAA
>DATAHC010000096.1:0-5570 GCA_036263415.1 Flavisolibacter sp. | reverse complement strand
CTCATCACTCATCACTCATCACTCATCACTCATCACTCATCACTCATCACTCATCACTCATCACTCATCACTCATCACTCATCTCATCACTTATACATTCCTTCTTTTGCGATGTCTTTTTCGAACAGTATTTTGGGATGCTTATAGAACTGAATAAAATCCGCTGCCGAGACATCCCCTTTCTTCGGCACGTAATAATGCCAGTGACCGTTTGGCTGTAAGCCATGATTGCGCCAGGCCAATACATAGGAGATCTTATGATCGCCTATGGCCTGCATCAGCGTCTGTGTCCACCAATTTGCATAAGGTATCGCTTCATAGCCCGTTTCCGCAAGGGCCACCAGCTTTCCTTTCTCTGAGGCCATACTATCCAGAATCGTTAGTCTTTTATGGACCCCATTCACAAAAGAAGGGTCTTTCTGCGGATCCTTGTACTGATAGGAATCAAAGCTGACCACATCCACCATATCATCACCCGGATAGCGCTCCAGGAATTCTTCACGGGAATTGAAATCAGCCGTATTATATACCGTCAACAGGTGATGAATGCCTTTTTCCTGACGCAGGTAATCGATAGTGTAACGATATAATAACTGGAACTCCGCCGGCGTGCAGGTGTTGCGGCACCACCAAAACCAGTTGCCCGTAAGCTCATGATAAGGACGGAAGAGTATGGGAATGTACTCTCCTTTCTGACCCCTGAGGCTTAACAAAAAACCTGCTACCTGATCCATCCAGGATCTGTACAGTTCATTTTTACTACCGCCGGGCAAGGCCGCCGCCACGCCTCCATGGGTAGTATCCCAGGCCGATTCGCCATTGAGTGGATTATCGAGGTGCCAGCTGATGGTGATGACACCCCCTCTCTGATAGCCCTGCTGAATATAGTGCCTCATTTTATCGAAGGGGACGCTGTCCAGATTATAGGGCAGGCCGTGTTCGATGTTTCCCAACTCCCATCCATATACGGCCGGATAATCGCCGGTCAGTTCCTTCACATCGCTTTTACCCTCTACATATTTCCAACCGACCCCATAGGCCAGGTCGTCCTGGTGGCCGAACAAGATACCCTTGTGTGTTACTTTCTTCAGTTTAGCGTAAAGGCTGACCGTTTCTTTCGTTGCCATTCTATCGGCAGGCCAACCAGCCGATCCGTGCGGCTTATGCAGCGCTGCCGCGTACCTGTAGATCAGGTTCCAGGTGGAGTGATCGCTATCGAAGACGGAATTCAATCCCTGTTCCTCCATAGGAGGATCTCCCATGTAATCGTCTCCGGCCTTCCAGAAGGTCTGGCCTTTCACCGGTCGCGCCAGGCCGCCAAAGGCCCAGAAATTGGCACCGGCAATACCACTGTCCGATGCAGCACTTTGCTGCAGCCTGCTGAAAATGCTTTCGTAGTAGCGGTCCCGCAAGGTGGTAGCGGCGGTAACATCGAAAGAATGCCCGTCACGCGGGAGCCCGAACTCCTCGATCACCAGCGGCTTTTGCAGGCGGTCGGCCACCGCCTTATGCTGGTCAATATACTGCTGCGTATTGTCCAGCACCCGGGGAAAATCGTTTTCAAAAGAAGCTTCGCTGAACCAACCCCAGTTCTTCGGCCAGATATGTATGGTGAGGTAGTCCACATTGGGACTGCGATGCGCCTCTTCAAACAGGGGCAGGCTTTCGGTACCCATATACCCTTCATGTCCCAGCGTTACCAGGTGGTTCTTATCCTTCGATTTTATACGTGCCGCCACGTCACGGATCCATTTGAGGTAAGCCTCATTGGAAGCCGGGCGCATGGGCCGGGGCTCATTCGCCAGTTCCCAGGCCATGATAGCCGGATCGTCCTTATATTTTTTACCCGTGACGCTGTTGGTATGATCGAGCATAAAATCAAGCTGCCGGTTGTAATCGTCCCTGCAGGGTGCGCAGGTATAGAATTTACTGACGTAATCACGCATCTCGTCCCAGCTGAGCTTGCGGCGGAAAGTAGCCTCATCGATGCGGTTGTTCCATCGCAGGTATTGCAGAAAGCCACCGCTCCATTCCCAGTTGTTACTCAGGAACACAACGGCCTTCATCCCCCTCTTTCCCATTTCAGCAAGTAACAGGTCCAGGCCTTTCAGAACCCCGGCATCAAATGTTCCCTTCTCCGGCTGCAGCGCAGGTGCTACCCGTTCCACCCCATTAACGGTCCCGGATCCTTCCGCACCTGCCAGCACCCGCAAATTGGTAATGCCTTTGGAGCGCAGGAAATCCAGCTCCTTCCGCAGTCGCTCTACCCCTCTTTCCCGGTCTTTCAACAGCGCGAGGGAACTGCCATACCAGTAGTTGGCACCGATATAATAATAAGGCTGGCCCCTGAGGTAGAACTGCTGCTGCCTTCGCTGCACGAAATCCTGCGCCTCCACGCTATAAGCGATGAGGAGGAACCATACGATACTGACAGCAAGCTGGAGTGTCCTCAATTTGTTGAATTTATACAGATCTAACTAGTCGTTCCTGGTGTTTTGCATGATGGCAGCAATCTTTCTCTGCAAGCCTTTAACCGGAGGGTCAAGGGTTCTACCAAAAGTATTCGGATTCACTTCTCCATGCTGATACTATTTTATCCATTGAAAATGATATTTTATGTTGCAGGGACACTATGCCGACATACCGCCCATTAAATGCTTGTACTGCAAGCATTACAAAATGCAGGCTCCCGTACACTAATCAATACTATATTGATCGATTCTCATTCCTTTTTTCTAATTTCAGTACAACAATTCCAACATGCCTGCTATAGCGAATAAAATTCTCAGGGAGATCACCCCACTGACCCAGAGCGATTGTTTTACCCTTTTCTCCCGTGTAAAGAATGAATTCGATTTCCCCCTGCATCATCATGAAGAGTTTGAGCTGAACTTTATACAACATGCCAAAGGCGCCCGGCGTGTGATCGGTGACCATATGGAAGAAATCGGCGACCTGGAGCTTGTGCTGGTAGGTCCCAACCTGCAACACGGATGGTTTACCAACCGGTGCACCGGAAACGAAATCAAGGAGATCACGATCCAGTTTCACCGGGACCTCTTCGACGATAAATTCCTGCAGCGGAACCAGATGACCTTTATCCGGAACATGTTTGAGCATTCGTTACGGGGCGTTTCCTTTTCACAGGAAACCATAGCAGCCCTTACACCCCGATTGATCGCCCTGACGCAGAAAAGGGGATTCGATTCGGTACTGGAGCTGATGTCGATCCTGCACGATCTGTCCATCTCCCGCAATATGCGAACGCTTTCCGATTCCTCCTTCAGCAACCTGGAGACCATTTCCTACAACAGCCGCCGCGTGAAGCTGATCATGGATTACCTGAATAAGAATTTCGATAAGAACGTATCACTTCACGAAGCCGCACGCCTCGCGGCCATGTCGGAAGTAGCCTTCAGCCGCTTCTTTAAATTACGAACCGGAAAGACCTTTGTGGATACCCTGAATGAGATCCGGCTGGGCCATGCGTCACGCATGCTCATCGAGACCACGCAAAGTGTGAATGAGGTAGCCTATAAATGCGGGTTCAATAACATGTCCAATTTCAACCGCATCTTCAAGAAGAAGAAAGACTGCACGCCGAAGGAATTCCGACATGCGTATACGTCGTCGGGGGTAAGGACGTTTATTTAGAGCAGTCCACCGTCCACGGTCCACCGTCCACAGTAGCGAACTTTCCTTTTTGCCAGCGTGATTTTTATTTCAGATGTCAGATTTCAGATGTCAGATTTGATTTGATAATGTAGAATATAAGATTTGCTTTGGTTAGCGCACTGCCATTTCCATCCGCACTACAGCGTTACCCATTCAGATCCTTACAAGTTCCTTAATCGCAATGCATCTTATACTTTCTACTTATCCCTTTTCATTTCTTCCTTATTCAATATTCCCTGTTCCCTGTTGGATATTCGTCAGGCTTCGCCCATCATGAGGCCTTCAATGGAATGAGCCTGAACGATCGGCTCCAGCTGGTCGACCAGGCGATACGTGAGGTGCTGTTGAAGGTAACCAGGAAGCGTATGGAAGAACGCGTGCGTGAGCTGCAGATCGTGCCGCTCGGCATTAATGGCACCCGGCGCATCGACACCCAACACCAGCGCCGGACGCGCCTTATCGGAATGGTTAGCGGTTCCCCGATGGATGGTGAGCGCAGAGCGGCAGGAGATGTCACCCATCTTCGGCATTTTACGCTGTGCCCGCTCTTCATATCGCGGATAATATGCTTTTGGCGGAAACATACCGTGCTCAAAACCCTCGGGCAGATCCCACTGGGTGCCGGGTGCTATTTCGAATGGACCCATATCTTCGAACACATCGACGGTAGTCAGATTAAACGCCAGTGAATTCAGCCTTCTGCCGGTAATGGTATCGTCCGGTGCCGGGAAATCGCGATGCCAGGGCTGATTGGCAGCGCCCGGATTGGGCACATCAAAACCAATTTCCACGATCTTATAGTCCGGTCCCAATACCGCCTCGCACACTGCTATCACCCAGGGATGCATGGCCAGATCCACGAAGCCCCTGATGTCTTCCGGGTGAATCTCCACATAATGCCGTTTAGGTCCGCGGCCTACGGCACCACCCGGGCGCTTTAACGCCTCTTCGTAAGCGGCCATGACATCCTCGTGGAGCTGCTGAGCCCATTCGCGTGAAAAGGCTCCCTTCAGGGCAATAATGCCTTCCCCATATAAGCCTCCCATAATGGAAGCGATATCATATCGGGCTTCTTTGGCTGGAGATTTATCGAGAACAACCGGCTGATCTGTATTCATGAATGGCTTTTATTATCAGCAGCAACGATAGTGCCATTGGGAAGCGGCGCTACCGGATTTCATCTTTCTTTATAAATCCCAATTTTATGGGTGCGGAGGAAGTAAGAGGTTTTGCCCTTCCGGTCGTCCGTTTCGAAGCTGATGGCCCGGGAAGGCTGATTGGGCATATGACAGTCGATACAATTCTGCTGCAACTGGCCCAGACCGGACTGCTGATCCACCTGAGGATGGGTCATGGAGCTGTGGCAGCTCATACATTTGGCTGAATAGACTGACACATCAGCGATGGCATTGGTATGCGGATCATGGCAGCTGGAGCACTCCAGGGTTTTCGATTGCAGAAAGCAGGGGCTTTGCGAAAGCATCTGGAACTGATTGCCGTGAACATCAAAACCGGCTTTACTGTTCTGGTCCTGCCATAACACAAAGAAGTTGGACAGGGTATCGCCGGGGCGGAACTGAAATGTCGAGATCTGCTGTAATTTCTTATTACCGGAATGGCAAACGGCACAGACATCCAGCTTCCGGTCCCGCTCCAGGTGAGCGATATCCACCAGGTACTTCGCTTTTTTATCTTCCGGGTGGGCCTCGTGATAATTGACGTGGTCGATTGCCGGACCATGGCACCGCTCGCAGTCGATACCATACAGGATGGAGGACCGGTCGAGCGCTTCCTCTATGCCCGCTGTAGAAGCATTGAGGCGGCTTTTTGCAAAGGAGCTGTGGCACTCGAAGCAATTTCCACCAATGAATCTTCCAAAGTCAATTTGTGTGGCG
>DATAHC010000095.1:0-12581 GCA_036263415.1 Flavisolibacter sp. | reverse complement strand
AGCAGGTTTCGGGTGTTCTCAAAGGTCAGGCTCACCTCGGCCAGTCCGCTGGCGCTCCGGGTCTTGGAACCGTTAAAGACCAGACTTTCAAGGTTTTCAGACCTTAAATGCGAGATCTTCTGCTCTCCGATCACCCATCGGATGCTGTCTACAATATTACTTTTGCCGCAACCGTTGGGACCAACGATACCGGTAATGTTTTCATCGAAATTCACCTGGGTTTTATCCGCAAAGCTTTTAAAACCCTTGATTTCCAGAGATTTTAGTCGCACTCTTTCAGCAATTTTATGACCGGCAAATATAACGGAATAGAAAGAGTTACCTCCCCATTTTAACGATTGGGCGAAGCCCGTTATACCCAATTTTTACACAGTAAGCTGTTTACCAGGACTTGACAGGGAATGTTTTTTTGTTATCTTCAGCCCGAATCAAAGAATGAAAAACTCTTTACCATGACTATAATTGTTCCTACCGACTTTTCCCAGGTTGCCAATAATGCGGCCCGCTATGCCGCCCAGATGATTACCGGCCAGTACGATGCTACCCTGATCCTTTTTCATGTATATGAAAAAGCATCCGAAGCTGAGGAAGCCGGAAGCCTGCTGCAGAAGCTGAAAGAGGAATTGCAAACCTCCAGCATCGCTAAAATCGAATGCCGCACAGAAGAAGGTGGTGATTTCATCGACTGCCTGGAGCGTTTGGCACGCCACACCGACGCCAAGCTGATTGTTATGGGAATAACCGGAAAATCCCGTTTTGTACAGGTTTTCCTCGGAAGCAATACGCTGAAAATGGTAGAGCGCAATGTGTGCCCTGTATTGATTGTTCCGGCTACCGCCCAATACACACAGGTCAAGAACGCCACGCTCCTGTCCGACTTCAAGGATGTACAGGGCAGCATTCCTTTCGTGCCGATCAAAAATGTGTTGAATATCTTCCGCCCGGCCCTTCATATCATCAATGTTAACAGCGACCATTATGTTTCGCTGACTCAGGACTTCCTCGCAGAACGCACACGGGTTCTGGAAATGTTCCAGGAACTGAATCCGGAGTTCTATTTCATTGGCACCTATGATCTGCATGAAACGGTACAGCAATTTGTAACCGATAAGAATATAGATATGCTGATCACCATACCAAGAAACCATTCCTTCTTTGGCAGCTTGTTCCGCACCAGCAATACCAAAAAGCTGGTGTATGAAAGTGCTATTCCTATTCTGGCGGCACACGAATAAGACGATACGATTTTGACTTCAGGGCCTCTTAAAGTAATTTCGAGCTTGAGAGGCCTTTTTTATTTAGGCATTGCTGTATGAAGAATATTAAACTGATAGAAGTTCCTTCAGAGATTGGGGCGGGTACCAGAGGTGCCAGCCTGGGTATTGAAGCCATCAAGATCGCTGCCCTGGATTTTATGAGTAATTTCTTTATCCATTTCCCCAGCGAGAAGATCCCCGTAGAAAATAAATTACTGTATGAGCCCATCGAATCGCCCTATGCCAAACGCATCAAAGGGGTAGTTTCAATGTATGACAAGGTGAGCAAGGCTGTTACGGATAGCCTAAAAAGTAATTTCTTCCCGGTGGTACTTAGTGGAGATCATTCCATTTCGGGAGCCACGATCGCCGGTATTAAAATAGCCCGGCCCAAAAGTAAGCTTGGGGTGATCTGGATCGATGCGCATGCGGATCTGCATACACCGTACACAACTCCATCCGGTAATATGCATGGTATGCCAATAGCGGCATCGATCAATGAGGATAATGAAGAAAGTGCCGTTCATCAGCTGGATCCGGAAACGGCAAAATCCTGGAATTACCTGAAGAACATCGGAAAGATCGCACCCAAGGTGCTGCCTGAGGATGTAGTGTTCATATCACTGCGTGATTTTGAGAAAGAAGAAAAGAACCTGATCGACAAATACGGGATGAAGGTGATCACCACCAAGGAAGTGCGCAGTAAGGGTCCGGAGAATATAGTTCGGGCGGTATTGCGCTACCTGAGTGATTGCACGGACATCTATGTTTCTTTTGATGTGGATAGCCTCGACTCTTCCATCAGCAAGGGTACCGGAACTCCGGTGAATAATGGCCTTCGTGAGCGGGAAGCCGAAGACCTGATCAGCAAATTTATGCAGAACCGTAAGGTCTGTTGTTTTGAGATCACGGAAGTAAACCCTACACTGGATAAGGAAAATCTGATGGCTGAAATTGCCTTTAATATCCTTCAGAGGAGCGTGAACGTATTGATGATGAGTTAATGATTGAACTATGAAAACCTTTCTTTTTTTAATCGCGTTAGGGTCAGCATTGACCGTCCGGTCTCAAACTTCCTATTCCGATTCTATAAGACTATATCAAAAAGAATATGTCAATAAGCACGATGTCGTAAAAGGCGAAGACAGGAAGCAACTACATTTTTATGAGCCGGATGCAGCTTTTGTAACCGAAGCCCGGTTTGAAAAGACTGGAACGGCCTCCTGGTTTCAGATGGCTACGTCCGGTTCGGTCAAAAAATGGTATCGGGTATTTGGTATCCTTCATTTTCAATTAAAAGGCAAATCCTTTCAATTAAACCTGTATCAATCCCAGGACCTGTTACAGTCACCAGCCTATCAGAACTATCTCTTTTTGCCATTTACCGATCTTACTTCCGGAAAAGAGACCTATGCCTCGGGAAGGTATATGGATTTGAAGATGGAAGATCTGGCCGGTGGATATCTCCGTATTGACTTTAATAAAGCGTACAATCCTTATTGTGCGTATGTCAGTGGCGTTTATAATTGCCCCATACCTCCCCGGGAAAATACCCTGGAAATAGCGGTTACCGCCGGTGAAAAACAATTTACCGGAAAACATTAGCGGAAGTTCATCTTACGAAAAAGGCCCCTACTGGGGCCTTTTATATGTTGAGTACTCCATCCATTTTACCAGGGGGTAGCCAGGTAAGGGAAGGTGCTGCTGAAGGCTTTATCATTGGCATTCACATTATCCTTGGTAAGGCCAGGGTTGGAGGTTCCGGTAGGACCGCCAAAGATCAGAAGCAACTCGGTGTCGATCACGTCATCGGCCAGCGCTCTTCCGGTCAGTACATTCGTACCATCAAAAAAGGTAGTGGTACCGCTCATTTTCACGTTCAATACGTCCGTTGCCAGCAGGGAGGCAAATTGATCAGCATTCTGACCCAATGCATTCTGAGTATACCCGAAACCTGCCAGTTTAGCCAGGAAATCGGTTTTGAATGCGGCGCTCATCTGCGAAGGGATCGTCATATTGAATTGATCCTTTTTGGCGGTTCCGACAAAGACCGTATTGATAGCAGGTCTGGCCATCTGGTCCTTCTGCGTATAGGTTCCGGAAGTATCGAAGCTGTCGGACATATCATCGTCTTTCTTACAGCTGAACAGGAATAATGAGGCGGCAATGAAGCTTAAAAGTGTTGCTCTATTATTGATACGTAACATAGTATTTAGGTTTAATGCTGATTACTTGGTTTTGGTTTCACCCCATACATTGATAGTACCGGCTGTACCTAAAAGGGATTTTGGAACTTCTACCACAATGGACATCACGTTCGTTCCGGCAAAAGTGTCGACACCGGGATTACGGAAGCTGGTTTGTGTGCCGCCGATGATCTCCTTGAAACGGGTAAGATCGAAGAAGAAAGGATCGTCGCGGGGACCGGCAAATACTTTTATGCCCTGTGTGTTGGTACCTACAACAGGAGCAGCTGATGAAGCATAACCGGTTACGCCGGCTTCAGCCACAGGTCCTGTAGTAACAACAGTGGAAGAAATACCGGTGGCGGCTGGTGCCACGGGGCCGTAGGTACGGATCTTGCCATTTTGTACGATGGCCTGTATCACGAGGTCTTCCACATTATCACCGGTATTGTCGATATTGATCTCATACAGGGTGTTGGATGGAAAGGTTGCTGTTGCGCTGGCTGCCGGCGACATCAGGCCCTGCACATTCATTACAAATACCATCTTGCTGTTGTCGGAAGGGCTTTGAAAGGCGTATACATCAGTAATGTCCGAGCCCAGACTGGCGCTGTTGGCGCCTGTTACGGCCGGTGCATCGATGTGGTCTGCAGCGAATAGGATACCGCCAGCCACTGCTACACAAAGCACGCTTCCCAAAAGGATTTTTCTTTTCATAACTTGTTTTTGATTTACGTTTAAATGATAAAGGAAGGGTGTACCGGATCCGGCCTTACTGGACCATTACCAGGAATCACCTGCGAATGATCTACGAATACTTTGCAGGGACAGATTTAAAACCCCGGGAAATATTATGGAATAAGTGATCACAGCTAATCTGTCTGAAAGGCTATTACGTATATGGAAAGAGCGTTAAACAGATAACCAGCATGTCAAAAGATTCTTCTGCTTTTAAAAAGCTCTTTCTAGTAGGCTGCCTGGCCCTTACAGGTCCGTTTGCCTGGAGTCATGTGATCGTGAATGAACTGGAAAATCTTTCCAAAACAGAAACGGCCTGGCTCTACCTGAAGCTGGGATACCGGCATATTCTTCCACTGGGCTTTGATCATATTTTGTTTGTGGTAAGTCTATATCTTCTTAGTCCCCGGCTCAAATCCATTGTTTGGCAGTCTACGGCTTTTACGATTGCCCATTCAGTAACGCTGGGACTCGCCATGTATAATGTCGTCTCTCCTCCAGCAGCCATCATAGAACCGTTGATCGCCTTATCCATTGCTTTTGTAGCAGCTGAAAATATCCTGATCGCGCGGTTAAAGCCGGTGCGCATCGGCATCGTATTTCTTTTTGGATTGATTCACGGTCTGGGATTTGCCTCCTCCTTAAGCACGATGGGGCTTCCTAAAAATGCCTATCTCACGTCATTGATCATGTTTAATATAGGGGTGGAACTGGGACAGCTTTCAGTGATCCTTATGTGTTTTTTCCTGGTTGGTAAATGGTTTGGCGACAAGCCTTTTTACAGGAAGCGTATCGTGATACCCGTTTCAGCGCTCATCGTCATCATTGCCTGCTACTGGACCGTTCAGCGACTATTCCTCTAGCGCTTTACGGATGGTTTTGACTTTAGATGGACTAAGATCATATTCATTTTCCAGGGCCGCTTCGAGGAATTGTGTGGCATTATAGTCTTTCCTGGATCCTTTCATCATCATTCCTATATAATAAAGCTCCAGTGCTTCCAAAGGCCTTCCACTTACCTGTTCCGTGAATAGCTGCTGCGCTTCAGCCATTTGACGATTTTGATATAAGCTCCAAACCAACCAGGCATAGGTTTGAGGAGTCGCTCGATTGGTCACCTCTTTTCTGGCGATTGCCAGGGCTTTTTCCGGTTGCCTCAGTACTCCTGTATACAGATCGATCAGGTATTTATTATACATGTCTCCATATTCAGGCTGTTCCACCCGGCTTAAAAATTGCCTTGCCAGGACGACTGCCTTGTTAGGATCGCTTACTTCAGCGGCTTGTATCTGTTTGAAAACAGGATCGGGGTTATTGGAATGCCTGCCTACGAAAGAAAAGATGGTTTCCGCAAGCGTAGTTTGATGATCGTGTACCAAAGCCAGCCAACCCAGACCGGTAAGACTGTGAAAATCAGAAGCATTATAGGTAAGGCATTGACGGTATAAGGCAGCGGCTTCTTTCAAGGCCCCCTTATGGACATACAGGTCCGCTGCATTGGACAAAGCAGCTTGCCTTAATCCCTCGTTGGAACCTGCGGCATCGGCAGCCTGCAGCATATGACTGATAGAACTGTCGAGCGTGCCTTTATAATGATCGATTCTCGATTGCCTGAATTGGTACGCATAGTCCTTAAGTAAACGGTTTCGTTTCAGCAGACTGTCTGCCACCTCATACTGTCCCAATTCGAGATCCGCATCAAATAACATCATATTCACTGCATAGGGTTCTGCCTGCAATTTCCGCACCTTTTCAAGGTAGGCTGTTGCTTCTCTGAACCGGTGCTGAAGCATGCTGACACTGGCTAAGTGTAGTAAAATGCCAGGATCGGTTTCCTTGAACTGAACGTTTATCTTGCTGTACAGACTGTCCGCCTGCTTGAGATCGTCGATGTCATTGAAATAGTGAAAACGTGTAGTCAGCGCAGCTGCCAATTTCTCTTCATTTACAAAGCTTTCAGGTCCCTTATCGATCCTGGCTTTCCAGAATGCCAGATCTCCGGCATTTACCTGAACGGGTTGAGAAGGTTTATAGGAAGCAATAAAACTATCGATATAGGCAGGGTCCACCACTGCATGCTCGCGACAGGAGGACAAATAAAGGAGGATGAGTATCAGGGGTAAATTAACTCTCAAGTTCTTTTTAGTTACATACGCAGTAAGACCCGGTTTGGTTCATTCCGGTGCCCCTAATGATCGATTCAGCCCTTCCCTGAAGGGAACAGGATGATAGTCCAGATCTCTTACAGCCTTGGTTATAGTAAAGCCTGTTTTGGGAGGTCGCCTGGCCGGCTGATCGAATTCCGACTCCAATACAGGTATGATCTGGTTGGTATCAAGCTGTAAATACCGGGCCGTCTCAATTCCAATATTGTAGGGAGAAAGTATTTCTGTCCCCGATAAATGGTAGATACCTCTCACCTGCTGCTTTATCATACGTGCAATACCCCCAGCCAGATCTTCTACATAGGTAGGCGTTCTTTCCTGATCGGTAAATAACTTCAGCACTTTACCGGCTTTCAGCGACTCGGCTACGTTGGTGATAATATTGGGTCTGCCGGAATGATTTCTTCCATAAACTAAAACAGTTCGTGCCACAGACCATCCATATGCGTAAGCAAAAACAGTATCTTCCGCCAGTACCTTCGTATAGCCATAGTAATTTACCGGATCTCTTTCGTCTTCTTCGGAATACATGCCTTTTTTTCCATCGAATACAAAATCTGTTGAGAGGAATAGAAAATAGGCTCCCTGCGCTGCAGCCCCGGTAAGCATATGTTGCGTTCCGGTTACATTGGAGCGATAGGCCATTTCCCGGTCCTGTTCACAGGCATCCGGCTTGGAAACGGCTCCGGAATGAATGATCATATCAGGCTGATATCTTTCAGTGATTTCAATAACCCGTTCCAACCGGGTAAAGTCCAGCGTTTCCCAGGTGAGAGAAGGATGGGTAAAGTGATTTAGTTCAGATCCCCTTCCGGTCGCAATTACGCGGTATTGGTCAGCAAGCAGCCTCTTTACGAGATACCAGCCTACAAACCCTTCGGCGCCTGTTACTAAAACGGTCTGCATACGCTAAAATACTATCGCGCTAAGTATCTTAAATGAAAAAGTCCCACTAATGCGGGACCTTCACTTTATAAGTAAAATTTTATCGGAGATCGACAACCTCTACACCCGGATGCTTTGCCTTATCAAAGGCAAATTCTGTATCTGCTACCGTAGATGTTCCTTTCAGACTGTTGATAGTATAGGTATAACGGCCTCCTGTTTTCTCCAGGAACCTGGCGCTGTAAATGGTATTGGTAGCTTTATCGATCAACACATACACCTTGTGATAAGGACGGCTTTTGTCGGTAGGGGTCAGCTCCACTTCAAGTACCGCTTTTCCGCCTTCCTTCTTCTCACCATTGTATTTATAATAAAAATCCTTATCGTAAAAATTAGTAA
Source organism: Flavisolibacter sp. (assembly GCA_036263415.1). Taxonomy (GTDB): domain Bacteria; phylum Bacteroidota; class Bacteroidia; order Chitinophagales; family Chitinophagaceae; genus Flavisolibacter. The sequence continues at coordinate 4,952 of DATAHC010000095.1, read as the reverse complement.
ACAACTTCTGGGGGGTCATGGCGCTGGCAGAGGTATTTACATTATCAACCGTTACTTCATTGGCGCTTTTGTCATAATTCCAGGTCGTCTTTCCGTCTGAATAGATCTCAAGGCCATCCATATTTACTTTGTACTTGTTCCCCTTCATAACCACCGAGCCCTTTTTTGTCGATAGCGCTTTACCCTGTGCGTTTTCCACCTTATAGGTAAAAGAGGCCTGTGGAGATTTATAGGTCTTGAATTTGGCACTAACGGCATCCAGCACCTTTTTGGCGGCCGGATCATTCATAGTCGGATTTTTAGCTGTTTGCGCCTGTGATCCCAGTGCCACTGCAGCAAAGCTTACCAGAGTAAAGAATTTTTTCATTTGGAATGATTTTATTTAAAAATCGGGGCAAAGATAGTCCCTATGACCATCCAAGAGGCAAGCCTTATACCGTGATTCCCTAACAAAATGTTTCTTAACACTAGCTTATGTTATCCAGGTATTCCTGCAGTTCCATTTCTGTCTTGATAATGACCTCCCTGGCCTTACTGCCCTGATTCGGGCCAACAACGCCTGCCGCTTCCAGCTGATCCATCAAACGCCCGGCCCGGTTATATCCGAGTTTCATACGGCGCTGCAGCAGGGAAGTGGAACCGATCTGGTTCTGAACGATCAGGCGTGCGGCATCTTCAAACAGCGGATCTCTTTCTGAAGCGTCGAATTCCTTATTCTCCAGTTCCTTTTCATCTACATATTCAGGGAGCATGAAGGCCTGGGGATAGCCTCGCTGGTCTGCTATAAAATCCACGACCCTTTCTACTTCAGGAGTATCCACAAATGCACATTGCAAACGGGTAATCTCGCCATTATAGGAAATAAGCATATCACCCTTACCAATCAGTTGTTCGGCTCCACCGGCATCGAGAATGGTTCTGGAATCGATTTTGGACGATACCTTAAAAGCGATCCGGGCAGGAAAGTTGGCTTTAATGGTACCGGTTATGATATTTACAGAAGGGCGTTGGGTAGCAATGATCAGGTGAATACCTACGGCACGGGCCAGCTGTGCCAGACGGGCAATAGGCATCTCCACTTCCTTACCGGCGGTCATAATAAGGTCGGCGAACTCATCTACTACCAATACAATGAAAGGAAGATACTGATGTCCTTTCTGCGGATTCAACCGCCGTTTGGTAAACTTCTCATTATATTCCTTGATGTTACGGGCGCCGGCTTCTTTAAGCAGGTCATATCGGTTATCCATTTCAATACATAAAGCATTGAGCGTATGGATCACTTTCTTGGTATCGGTAATGATCGCATCTTCCTCTCCCGGCAGTTTGGCCAGAAAGTGCTTTTCAATATGCCGGTACACGCTCAGCTCTACCTTTTTGGGATCGATGAGCACAAACTTTAATTGCGAAGGGTGCTTTTTGTAAAGCAGGGAAACCAGGATCGCATTTAGCCCAACCGACTTACCCTGTCCGGTAGCTCCTGCCATCAAAAGATGCGGCATGCTGGCCAGGTCCACGATAAAATTATCGTTATCGATCTTTTTGCCAACTGCAATAGGCAGGCTATGGTTGTTATGGATGAACTTCTCCGAAGACAGCAGGGTCTTCATACTGACTACTGTCTTCTTTACATTGGGCACTTCAATCCCGATCGTTCCTTTACCGGGTATCGGAGCAATGATCCGTATGCCCAGGGCGGCGAGGCTCAGTGCAATATCGTCTTCCAGGTTCTTGATCCGTGAGATCCGCACTCCGGCAGCAGGCACGATCTCGTAAAGTGTTACGGTTGGGCCTACAGTGGCACTGATCTTCTGTATAGTGATATCGTAATTCTTCAGCGTATTGATGATCTGGTTCTTGTTAGCTTCCAGTTCAGCCGGGTCCTGAACTATTTTTTCACTTCCATGCGCTTCCAGCATGTCAATTCCGGGATATTTATAATCACGAAGATCGAGTGTAGGCTCATAGGGAGGCAGATCACTGTAGTCCTTTTCCCTGGCGGCTTCTTCTTCAGGAACAGGTTCCACGGTTTTGATCTCCAGCTCCAGATGGCTCAGCGGCTCTTTGGGAACCTGCTTCACTGGCGGTGGGGGCACGGGCTCCTCTTCCATAACGTTCATTTCATCCTTATGAAGAATATCATCTACGATCTGCTTCTCAACAATTGGTTCATTGATCGTGAGTTCATCAGGTTTTACAACAGGTGCTTGAGGTTCTTCTTTTTCAATGATCTGAAATTCGATCCCGTCTTCTTCCAGGTGCCCCTTGCTGGTGATCACCATGGAGCCTTCCCCTTTCAGCTGGTTACCTTTTTCATCTGCTGCTGCCTCATTGGCATCCGCCGTATAAAGGTCATTAATGCTGACCACTTTACCGTTCTTGCGCGGTTTGGTCTCTTCTATTTCTGTTATATCCGATTCTTCTGAAGGCTCCCTTTCCGGCTCCGGAGAAAGCCCTGCGGAACCGAAAGCAGGCAGGTGAAAAGAAGGATTGAATTGCCAGATCAGATAGGAGGCGCCTACTACCAATAACAAGGCTGCCGTTCCGATCGTACCCAGGAAATTCATCAGCCAGCTGCTGATCATATCTCCTACCCTTCCGCCAAATGGAAAAGCGGCATTGGCAAACAGGAAAGCAAAGGATACGGACATGATCAGGAGTCCGATGGTGACATATTTCAAATTGCGGACAATAGAAAATACTTTTCGGTTGAAAAGCAGGTTGATTCCCACTACAAAGAAAAAAGTGCAAAACAGAAAGGAGGCTACACCAAATCCCTTGTAAATAAAAAAATGGGACATATAGGCTCCCAGGCGTCCTAGCAGATTCGCAACCCGGGTATCATTCTCTACCAGAAAAGTAGATCCGTTATTCAGCACCTTATCCTGGTCTTCTTTCCAGGTAAAAAAGTAGGAAACAAAAGCAATAAATAAAAATATGGAGATCAGCAGCGATACCGTACCAATGATCTTCCAGGTACGTTCGTCTTTTGCGAGTTTCTTGAAGTCGACCTTTTCCTCCCGCTCGGTTTTTAGTTTATCCGATGCTGGTTTGGTGGTTTTCTTAGGTTTTTCAATCTTCTCCGGTTGCTCCGCAGCAGGTTTAGGCGTAGAGGATTTCTTCAGCTTATTAGCCATAGAATCAAAGATACAATTATGTGCAATGAAATGCAGGCCCAAAGCCTGTTTAACGCAAAATAAACATTATTTTTTCAGGATGCCGGTCAGCAATAAAATCCAGCCGATTATAAAGAGTAACCCACCGATGGGAGTGGCAATTCCAACGAGTTTCGGAATTTCCCTGCTCATCGCTTGAAAGGATACGATCAGGTATAGAGACCCGGAAAAAAATACGATCCCAGCCAGAAATAAAAACCCGGCATAATGGATATAACTGCTCAATAAACGCTCCGATAAAATACCGATCACCAGCAGGGCCAGGGCATGATACATCTGGTAATGTACTCCGGTTTGGTAGGTGGCAATTACCTCAGGTGCCACCCGGTCTTTCAGTCCATGGGCACCAAAGGCACCAAGGGCAACCGACAAGCCCGCTAAAAGAGTTCCTATGGTCAGAAATAGTTTTTGCATGTAGTGGTTTTATTCATGAAAGATGCGGCTTACCAGTTTGTCCGGATCCAGGTCATCTTCATTGATGATGATATTCGCCTGCTGGTAAAAGATCTTCCGGTTTGAAAATTTACGTACAATATAGGATTTCAATTGCCTGTCGGGTATATCCCTGAGCAGGGGTCGTTTATCCTTTTCCTTCACCAGGCGCTGAAATAAGCAGTCTATAGTACAATTGATCCAGACAACGGTACCGTTCTTTTTGAGATAGTCAATAGTATTGTAGAAGCAGGGGGTTCCGCCTCCGCAGGCCATTATGAAGGTATCGTGGCTTTCTGTGAGCAGGTAAAGCACCTCCTTTTCGGCCAGGCGGAAGGCTTCTTCTCCTTCCTCTTCAAAGATTTGGGGAATGGTCTTATTCAGGTGTTCTTCGATCTTCTCATCCAGGTCAAAAAAAGGAATGGAAAACTTACGGCTCAGTTCCCTGCCCCAATGCGATTTGCCGCAGCCCATAAATCCAATGAGAAAGACTTTCATAGTGCTTCGGAAGATGAGCCGGCACCCTTAGCTTTTATAGCAAAAAGTACCGGCCCGTTTTTATTTAAATGCGTTGATTCCTGTTACATCCATACCGGTTATCAAAAGATGGACATCATGCGTTCCTTCATACGTGATCACACTTTCAAGATTCATCATATGTCTCATAATGCTGTATTCTCCGGTAATGCCCATACCTCCCAGCATCTGACGCGCCTGGCGGGCAATATCTGTGGCAATTTCACAGGAGTTCCGCTTTGCCATCGACACCTGCTGCGGAGTGGCTCTTCCTTCATTCATTAAAGTGCCCAGACGCCATACCAGCAATTGCCCTTTTGTAATTTCAGTAATCATTTCAGCCAGCTTTTTCTGCTGCAGCTGAAAGCCTCCGATGGGCCGGTCAAACTGTACTCTTTCCTTACTGTAGCGAAGGGCCGTATCATAGCAGTCCATTGCCGCACCCAGAGCGCCCCAGGCAATTCCATAGCGGGCTTTGGTAAGGCATCCCAGCGGACCTTTCAATCCTTTGATAGTAGGGAAAATATTCTCTTTGGGAACTTTTACATTGTCAAAAACCAGTTCTCCTGTGGCACTGGCGCGAAGGCTCCATTTTCCATGGGTGGTTGGGGTAGAAAAACCTTCCATCCCTCTTTCCACGATCAATCCCCTGATCTCTCCCTGTTCGTCTTTAGCCCATACAACGGCTACCTGGGCGAAGGGGGCATTGGAGATCCAGAGCTTGCTGCCATTAAGTATTACATGGTCACCGGCATCTTTGAAATTGGTGAGCATTCCGGCCGGATTGCTGCCATGGTCCGGCTCCGTGAGGCCAAAACAACCCAGCCA
>DATAHC010000094.1:0-2243 GCA_036263415.1 Flavisolibacter sp. | reverse complement strand
AGGGTCTATTTCACGATTCGGGTTTTCAGCCGGGTTCAGTCGTATACGCCCTTTTGGTTCATCATACACTTCGTAGCCAACGGGGTTTCCATCTACAAACAGAACGGTTGAAAATAAAAACATGGTCAGGGGTTTTCAGATGCCCTGCACAAACTATACCTAATTACAAAAATGCCCTGATGTTTACGAATTGATAACGAAATAAGTGGATTCCTGTAATGCCCTGTAAATTGATTGAGTAGCAGCAGGAATTGGTCTTCATAATCTTATGAAGTAGCCGGAGGAAATGAGATATTTGTTCTACAATCCTATCCATGGAAAGCTAGACTAAGAAAAACCAACCAAATCCTATCCATGTAAAGATCAACAGGCGTCCGTCCAGGAAAACGAATGAAAATAGACTTACTTTATTTATCATACGCCTGATGAGCCCCTTCGAAAGAAGGGGCTTTCTTTTTCTATTAGGTGATAGAGCACGTAATACCTTTTACCGGTCCTTACCGGCTATGGCTTCGATCAGGTATTCTACTATTGTGGTGAAGAGTTCAAATCATATCCTTCCAGCTCCAGGTGTGCCCTTAAATTAAGTAAATCGCTACTTTTATTTTGTTAGCTGCTCTTTAAAATCATTCTTCCAGTGAGCGATGCCGGGTGTCCTTCATAAATACATAGATCAGCAGGGATATGAAGATACATGCGGTCACATAGATATAAAATCCGTTCTCCTGTCCCTGGTTCTTGAACCAGAGCGCGATGTATTCAGCGGAGCCTCCGAATAAGGCTGTAGTTACCGCATAAGGCAGGCCTACGCCCAGCGCTCTTACTTCTCCGGGAAACAGTTCCGCCTTTACTACGGCATTGATGGACGTATAGCCCGTTACGATCACCAGCCCGGCCATGATCAATCCGAATGCCGTGTACATAGAGGTTGTATGACTGATAGCCGTGAGCAGGGGATAGGTCCCCACCGTTCCCAGAACTCCGAAGCCAATCAATAAGGGCTTTCTGCCGATGCGGTCGGAGAGACTTCCGAAAACAGGCTGCAGGCAGGCAAACAGCAATAAGGATACAAAAGAAATGGTCGTAGACTGGCTGATGGTCAGGTGTACCGTATTCACCAGGAATTTCTGCATGTAGATGGAATAGGTATAAAAGGCAATCGTGCCTCCCAGTGTTAATCCGACTACCATGGCTATGGCTTTCGGATAGCGGAGCAGTTCCCGTACCGTTCCTTTTGCATTGCCGCTTTTTGCCGCGGTATGATAGGCACGGGTCTCGTGCAGGTTTCTACGGATATAAAAAGCTACTACCGAAAGCAAAGCGCCAATAAAGAAGGGGATGCGCCAGCCCCACTGGTGCAGTTGTGCATCGGTCAGAATCAACCGCTGAAGGATCAGCTGGATTCCCAGCGCAAATAGCTGTCCGCCGATCAGGGTAACATACTGGAAGCTGGAATAAAAGCCTTTTCGCTGGTGCGTGGCCATCTCACTGAGATAGGTAGCCGAAGTACCGTATTCTCCCCCCACGCTCAACCCCTGGATCATACGGGCGATAAACAGCAGTGCAGGTGCGGCAATTCCGATGGATGCATAAGTAGGCGAACAGGCAATCAGCAGGGAGCCGAACGACATCAGCAGTACGGAAAGCGTCATGGCTTTCTTACGCCCGGCCTTGTCAGCCAGGCTGCCAAAAAGCCATCCGCCTATGGGCCGCATGAAAAACCCTACCGCGAAAATGCCGGCCGTATTCAGCAATTGTGCAGTGGGATTACTATTAGGGAAAAATACTGGCGAGAAGTATATGGCAAAGGCAGCATAGGCATACCAGTCGTACCATTCCACCAGGTTCCCGATGGAACCTCCAATAATTGCTTTGATGCGATGCCCATTGTCCAGCGCTTCCGGTTTCATTGGTGCAAAATACGGAAGCGGAGTTTATGTCTGATCGCAGATTTCAGATGTCAGATTTGGATGTCTGATGTAGGATGTCAGATTTCTGATTTGTTTTCTTGCATCTTTCAATTCTTCATATCAGCTGGCGTAGGTGGAGCCACAAAGACTCAAAAACACAAAGAAACACGAAGATTAGCCTCTAACTATTGTTGAATCTTACCGTGCCATAGTTCGGACCGTCATTGCGAGCGAAGCGCGGCAATCTCGCTTTGAAGCACTAACTATTATAATGACTGACCGCTATCCCAACCTAACCGTCATTGCGAGGAGGAACGACGAAGCAATCTCCTG
>DATAHC010000093.1:0-1909 GCA_036263415.1 Flavisolibacter sp. | reverse complement strand
ATAACTGCAATGCACTTAGAAATACCTTTTTGTAACGAACCTTATAGCAGTTACTGAATCATATTTTCATACTTCCTCACTTACAAGTCCATCCGTACTACAATCTTCCCTCTGGTCCGGCCGGTTTCGATCTGCTGCTGGGCCTGTGCCATCTGATCGAAGGAGAACTCCTGCGAAACGTGGGGCTTCAGGGAACCTTCCTGCAACAGCCGGGCAATGACTTCCATATCCGCACCGCTGGAATGAACCAGGTAGTTACGGGCGCGAATACCCTTTCTTTCCAGCGTGTCTTTCATCAGGTCTTTAACTCCGCCTACGATCGAGATGAGGATACCGCCCTTACGTAAGGCCTGCAGGGACAGGATGGTAGTCTCGCCGCCTACAGGGTCGAGTATAATATCGACATCGGTAGCTTTTTCTTCAAAGCGTTCTTTTGTATAATCGATCACCTGGCGAACGCCCAGCTCTTTCAGAAAACCGGCATTGGGAGCAGAGGCGGTGCCGGAGACCGTAGCCCCGAAATGACGGGCGATCTGCACGGCAAAATGGCCGACGCCACCGGCAGCGGCATGCACCAGCACATTCTGTCCTTCTTTCAGTCCGGCCTCATGGATCAGCACCTGGTAAGAGGTTAAAGCAGCCAGCGTGGAGGCAGCGGCTTCGCTATGCGAAATGTTATCCGGTTTGAGGGCCAGGTGATCGGCAGGCGCCGCTACATAGTCAGCATAGGCCTTGCCGGCGCCGGGAAAATTGACCATGCCAAATACGGCATCGCCTTCCCTGAAGCGCGTTACGCCCGGAGCCACTTCCACCACTTCACCCGAAATATCCCATCCCAGGATCACGGGTGGCTGCTCGTTCAGGCGTTGGAACAGCGCGCCTCCCTTGCGGGTTTTGATATCGACAGGATTGATGCTTACAGCATGCACTTTTACCAGTACTTCGCCTTCCTGGAGAACAGGTTTGTCCAGCTCCTGCATGGACAGGTTTTCGGCCCCTCCGGGAGTGTTTAGTATAATCGCTTTCATGAACGTTCGTTTGGTCGTTGTAAAAGAAAGCAAAAGTACAGGCTATTTGGCTGCGTTGAAATGTGGATTGTAGATCAGTCCGATCACATTGTCCCAGGGATCTTTTACCGTTGCTACAATGATGTCACCTCCTACGTTCTGGGGAGGCTCGTGTGGAAGGGCACCGGCCTGTAACAGGCTTTCATACACAGCTGCTACATCTTCCACACCCCAGTAGGCAGCCACGCTTTCCGCCTTTTGAGGGGCTACCGTTTCCCCGGGTTGCAGTCCGAGCTCGAAACCTCCGATGTTGTACCCTACATAAAAAGGCTCGTCGAAATAGGGTTCGGTGGCGAATGCCCTGGTGTACCATTCTTTCGCTTTGGTGACATCCGCTACTTTATAGATGGCGGTTCGTAATCCTAAAAATGGAGTCATGGTGGTATCTATTGAAAAGGGAAGATAGCAAATCGCCCCTGTTCTTATCCGGCTAACTTTAGCTTAGACTAGGATTGCAATCCTGAAACCTGTATCGTATTTTACCGCCGGATCCAATGATCTTTTGAAACCGTTTGATATATGCCTTACCGGAAGCCTGTCCTTATTCTATTCATAATACTATCCGCCTTCTTAAACCGTTCCATGGCGCAGGGCTCCAAGCCCGATACCGTTAAAGTGGGAATTTACATTACCAGCATTCACGACATCGACTTCAAGCAAAAGGAGTTCTCCGTCAATCTCTGGCTATGGTTGAAATACAAGCGCAGGGAGTTCAACTTCCTCGATAACCTGGAGATCCCTATGGCCAAGGAAGGATCCCGTTCCTTTGCTACGGTGGACAGCTCGGGAGAAGAGATCTATATGCAGATGAAGCTGCAGTGCGTAATGAAGGATTCCTGGAA
>DATAHC010000092.1:0-11703 GCA_036263415.1 Flavisolibacter sp. | reverse complement strand
AGCTCCAGGATGTACCGTGATTGCTGGTAATGACCCAGACGGATAAAATTGGCACCCATATTCTTTACGGCGATCATCTCTTCCCGCATCATATCTTCCGTGAGTGCTGCTCCCACGCCCGCATGATCTTCATGGCGCTGTGTGCCGCGAATGAGCAGCCTGTTGCCATTAAGCAGGAAAGGGCCATGATCCAGGAACTGAAAGCTGCGAAAGCCGATACGCTCCTTCAGCGTGCTGCTGTCTGATCCATTTATAAGGGTGGCTTCCACGGCATACAACCGGGGTTGCGCTACCGACCATCGCTGTACGGCAGGAATTGAAAACGTATAGAGTTCTGAGGTAGCATCCGTATTTGTTACCGATACCCGCACCTGCTTCACTTCCTTACCGCCCGGATCCAGCAAGCGAAGGCGTATGGTACCTTTTCCTGTTTTGAGCGGATCATAAAAGCCTGCCTTTACGGAAAGCCTTCCTTTACCGCTTGCGGAATCGATAGAAGGTGTCAACCAAAGCTTCTCAAGAGACAGAGCCGGCTGGTATACCAGGTTCAGGTACCGATAGATGCCGCCATAGAGGGTGAAGTCAGACAGGTTGGAAGGAATCATCTGCAGGTCGCGCGAATTATCCGTACGCACCGAAAGCGGAATCTTACCCCTGAACTGCTTTTTATACGCCGGCATTGCCTGGAAAGCAGCCACGGCATCCGTAATATCGACCGTCCATTCATCGTAGCCACCAACATGTGAGGCTACTTTGGTCGTGTAGATATAGACTTCAGTCTTTTGTCCGGCCCCTTCGAAATGCAGCAGTGTTCGTCCACCGGCATAGGGATTCTTTATGGTTAGATGGTTGCGGTACCAGGAAGGTCCCTGGTAATAATTTATGTCCGGATCCACCGCATCGAAGCGGTTCACGCAATGCGGCAAGATGACACTATCCCACAGCGGTGCGGCCTCGGGCCCTCCCCTGGGTACCGGCCGTACGGCTTCCCAGATACCCCCCAGGTCACCCTTAACGAACTCCCAGCCCGTATTGAGGCGCTGCTGTTGCTGCGCAGCTACCGTTTGAAAAAAGAACGCCAGCAACCATCCAGCATATCGTTTCCCATACTTTCCCATCACGCCTAATTATTTTATTGGTTTCAATTCTATTGCATTCAGTACAGGTGCCCCTGTTTTCGCCGTGAAGCGCACCACCAATCCAGTATTATTTACAGACAGTTTGAAGACCTTCTTCACCGCTACTGCTCTTCCATACTGACCGGCTATATTAAAATCCTTCAGTACGGTTTTGCCATTGATCGCCACATCAAATATCCTGTCCCTTATTACTTCCGTTCGTGACGTATCCCTGAGGTTATAAGCGGGGACCATCACTTCGCCCCCCTCCAGTTCGGCAAAATGCAAGATCAGTTCATAATTGCCTGGCGGCACATCGAAACGATAGGCTTCGATCCCGGTCTGCTGCGTCTGATAAACCGGATCGTTCTCCGTTTGGGCTATGGCCTTATCCGTGCCATAGGACTGGCGACTGCTGCCCGGTATTGTAAATGGCTGTCCGCCTACAGATCCCCAGCTACCTTCCCGGTAGGGCCTGTCTTCGATCCAATGTCTTTTACTGCTGTCGATGAACTGCCGTTTCGCACCCAGGAGGATGGCTAAGCTTTTGAAGCCCTTCTCCAGCTGATCCGGATAGGGCTGATAGTAGATACGGGCCGAATCCTGCAAGCCCTGCTCTGTCCTGGCCGATATTTGATTCCAGCCGGACCGCAGTACCGTCCGAACCTGTGCGATGCCATTAGTAGCGGACACTCTTATAGGTGTTCTATCGTTCACCATCAGCTGTACCTCATCTCCATTGGTAAAGACCCTTATGGTATGCAGGCTATCGGAGGAAAGAGTGCCCGGATCCCTGCTGATCTTCAGGAAAGGATGCTTTACCAGTTGTGACTGATAATAGAAATAGAGGTCCTTTGGCTTGCGGTCCCATTCCATCAAACCTTTATTATTCATATGCGGCATCGTCTCTTCACGGGTCTCTGAATTGAAGTCGGCCAGTATCCATGAAAGGGCACCCGCCACAAATGGCCGCTGCTTTATTTCTTTCAGATAGATCTGGTTGAACTGCAGTGCATACTCTATGCTTTTATCGAAACGCTCCGGCTGCCGGCTCCGGATGCGGGGATCGGCATCGGCGCCGAACTCGGTAACCAGCATTGGTTTGTCCGGCAACTCCTGATGATGCCGGTCGAGGAATTTACCAAAGTCGGACAGCTGGCCGCCGTACCAGCCGGAGTAAAGGTTCCAGCCTACGATCATGGGAATGGCGGTGAGTCCCGTTTCCTTATAGCGCTTAAAATCACCGTGGTTCACGATCATGGTATAGCGGGAGGGGTCTTCGGAACGCGTGAGTGAGTCGAGCGCCCGGGCCAATGCAGCTACTGATTCAAAATAAGATGCCTGCCTGGCTTTGTCACCGTTGTACTTCGGACGCAGCAGCACTTCATTCATGTAGCCCCAGATGATGATGGATGGATGATTGAAGTACTGGCGTACCAGCTCCTTTTGCATAGCCAGGCAGTTCGTGAAAAAGAAATCCGTTTCGGTGATGGTATTGACCACGGGTATTTCCGTCGCTACCAGTAGCCCCAACCGGTCGCAGGCATCGAGCACGGCCTGATCCTGCGGATAGTGCGCCGTACGGAAGAAATTGGCACCCATCTGTTTCAGCAACTGGATATCCTTAACGGCCCGTTGCTTCGGAACCGCATTCCCCAGACCTTTGTAATCCTGATGGCGGCTGGCACCCATTAATTTAACGGGCTGTCCATTCAGAAAGAAGCCGCTATCGGCACTGAAGCGAAAGGAACGCAGTCCGACCGAATGCTGCACCCGATCGAGCACCTCTCCCGTTACCGCATCCTTTACCTGCGTTATGACCGTATAGAGATAGGGTGACTCCGGCGACCAGAGATGCGGCTTTTGAAGTTCATTGAATTGCTGCCTGACCGATAGCATTGCCTGTGCGTCTGCACTGGCCTCGGATTCCACTGATCCTACCAGTTTACCTTCACGATCCTTCAATTGAGATACCAGCCTGATTTGCCTGGCCGTATTGCTTTCATTTCGCAGTTCCGCCTGCACCTGAACCTGCGCCTTTTCGTGTGTGACCACGGGCGTGCTGATCTGAACTCCTTTTTCCATATTGCCCGGGAAGGTGACATGAACCGCATCCGTTCCGACCAGGTGGACTTCCCTGTAGATGCCCCCATAAAACGTGAAGTCCGCCGTGAGCGGAGGAATCGATTCATTAAACCGGTTCGTTACCCGAACGACCACTTCATTACGGGCACCCGCATTTCGATTGACCAGGTCCGTTATACGAACCGTAAATGCCGTATATCCACCGGCATGGAAGCCGGCCTTTTTACCATTGACCCAGACCTCGGTTTCCTGATCAGCCGCTTCAAACTGCAGGAAGAGTTCCTTCTTATCTTTCAACCGGGACAGGTCCAGCTGTTTTTTATACCATCCATTTCCGCGGTAATAGTCTTTTCGAGCGTCCAGCACATCTTCGCTGTTCCAGGTATGCGGCAGGTTCACCACTGGCCAGTGAACATTGTGTTCCAGCGTCCGGGGATCACTTTCCATTTTCAGAAAAGACCATTGCTCCGTAACCGATAACTGAATTCGGCCTACCGATCTTCCCTGACCCAAAGCGGCACATGAAATGATACCTGTAAGAAGTAATGAAAGGATGGCTTTATACATTCAATATCATGTAGGGTTTTACAAAGGCATGAACAAGGTGTGGGCTTTCATGAACTGGTTCCTTCTCAACAGTGCTTCCAAATAATAATAATCGGCATAGATGATGGGCACATCGATCTCACTGTTGGCAGGCTTATGGCCGGTGCTGTGCTGCAGCAGGAAATCATTTCCCTGTCCGATGGCGGAGCGATAGTTACCGCTCAGGCTTTCCAGTATCCTGTCCGCTGTTCTGACATAGGATTCACCCCTGGTACTGTACAAGCTCAACTCATAGAGTGCCGAGGCCATGATCGCGGCAGCAGAAGCATCCTTTGGTGCCTTCGGGATAGCCGGATCGTTATAGTCCCAGAACGGCACTTTATCGGCAGGAAGATTGGGATGGTTCAGAATGAAGGCCGCTATATGCTCTGCCTGATCCAGATAGGCCCTGTTACCGGTTTCGCGAAAGCACATGGTATAGCCATAGAGGCCCCAGGCCTGTCCGCGTGCCCAGGCCGACTCGTCGGCATAGCCCTGCGCCGTGTTCTTTGAGCGAACGGCACCGGTAACCGGATCATAGTCCACGACATGATATGAGCTAAAGTCAGGCCTGAAATGATTTTTCATGGTGGTATTGGCGTGCTGTACCGCGATCTTATAAAACGAGGAATCTCCCGATAGCCGCGTAGCGGCGAACAGCAGCTCCAGGTTCATCATATTATCGATGATAACGGGAAATACCCATTGCTCTTTATGATGATCCCAGGAACGGATGCAGCCAATGGCCGGATTAAAGCGGGTGATCAACGTTCTGGCGGACTGTATCAGCACCTCCTTGTAATGCGCGTCTTTGGTAAGCTTGTAGCCATTGCCGAAGCTGCAATACATTTTGAAGCCCATATCGTGCGTGTCGCCATTGGTCTTTTCCCGCTCCATTCTGACCGTATAAGCTTCCGCCGCATCGCGCCATTCCTTATTGCCGGTATACTCATACAGCAACCATAGCTCGCCAGGGAAAAAGCCACTGGTCCAGTCCCTCGAATTCACCAACTTCAGTTTGCCCTGTTCCGCCGTTCGCGGAGAGAAGGCATCAGGCGCCGCTTTACCAGCGGCCGCATTCGCCTCTGCCAACCACTTCGCCGCTTCGGGGACCGCTTTCAACATTAGTCTTGTCTGCTGCTGCGCGTCATCCATTATTTGCTGAATCACCACTCCTTCCGGAGCCTTCCATGCTTTTCCGGTATGAGCACCTGGCGCCTGGGTCTTACAGGCCTGCAGGAGCAGCCATACCGCTGCTGCGGTAATGTAGGTTATGCGTTTCATAATAGTTGTATGACACCCCTGTCCGGGTGTTTGTAGTATTGAGGCATGTTTAAACCAATGAACTAATATCTTCAATAAATCCGAATCGGTGATCATACCCTTTCCATATGATCAATTCATTTTGGCAACCAGATCAGCGGATGGCGGACCGGCAGGTTTCGGATCACTTCCGCTACTTCCGGCTGATGGTCCAGTTGCTTCCAGGTATCAAGCCATTCGTGCCGGTTATACGCCAGGGCTCCGAAAAGCAGGAATGGCTGGGCCACAGGCCAGTCGTTCCAATACATTACATCCTTCTGAAATGGCCATAGGTCCTTATTCCTTACATAAGGATACATGAACTGTATTCCCTTTTCCACGGACAAGCCCTCCCGGGTCTGATACTTCCATACGTTATTTGCCGTATCTGACAATACCTGGCAGATGGTGGCCATGGCATCGAGGTTGAAAAGTGAATACCCATAAGGTTTTGTTCTCTTCAGCTCCAGGGGAAAGCTTCCCTCCTGGTTCATCTGCTGCGGGAGCAGGACCGAGCGGAACCGGTCACGGCAAAACGCTACGAGTTCCCTGTTTCCGGTAAAGCGCGCAAAGCAGGCTACCTGCATTACCCAGCAGGTACCATGGTTATTGGCCGCATTCCTTTCCTCCAGTCCATACTTATGGGTTGTTAACCAAGTGAGGTATTGACCGAACCAGTTGCGAACCGCCGCCACTATCTGGCGGTCCATATACTCCGAAGCTTCCATGGCCAGCAGTCCCTGCACCACCTCCATGAGCTGTATAGTATCAATAATTCCGATACCCCGGCCCGTATAGCGGCCCTTAATGGCCTGTGCAAACTGCAGGTTGGGATTCATGCGGGTAGCGGTATCGACAAACCAGGCCTTGCAATGGCGGAGCGCCTGCCGTAGATAACGCTCCTCACCCGTGAGCTTATAGGCCGATGCCAGCGCGCCGACAATACGGCTGAAGCGAATCATGGACAGGCGATGCGCCGTAAAATTATCCGGATTGGTCAGGCCGTCCTTCTGAATATAGGGACTGTCCGCACTACGGGGATCGGGCCACCAGTAATCGCCCTCGGAAAAGAAATCGTGCAGACCGCCCGCGCTTCGCGAGGCGCGGTTTGCCGTAACCGTTTCCGGCTCCTGCTGCAGCGCCCATTCCGCCTCTTTCATAACAGAGGGCCTCAGAACCGCCACTACCTCGTTCGTACCATCCGGCGCCGATGGTCGTACCGCCTGCCTGGCGGACCGGCAAGATGCGAGGAGTATAGTAACACTTAAGAGTAATCCTGTTCCGTTCATGAAGTTCTTTCAACGACCGAGCGCCATCCGGTAGCAAGCCCCGAATGGCAAGCCAAACGGGGCGGAAACTACGGAGGTTCTGCTATGAATGTTTGAATTTATTTGATCTCCACCGGTCTTCTGAAGGCTGTGGAGAAGATATCGACATAGTACTTATCCGTTTTATTCTCCACGATCTGGATCTCCATTTTGCGGGTACCCGGAGCGGGGTTATTCAGCAATTTGACATAGATGGTATCCATGGCATATTTAGCCTGTGGGAACGTGATGGAGAATAAGCCATTGACCGGCTGAATGGCATTGCCATTTTTATCGACCACATTGAAGTCCACCCCCAAGGCTGCCGGGTTTGGAATACCTGTTGTAACTACCGCGTAATTCGCCACCGCATCATAATCCCTTACATAGGAAGAATAGAACTGTACCGGAAACTTAAGCAGAGCGGTCTGTGTCCTGGTGACGCTGACCTGTGAATTATTATTAGGGATATAGGCGGCATAATAATGATTGGAGAATTCTTCCAGTCCGCCCTTATCATACTCCCTTTTTTCGCAGGAGGCCAGCGCCAGGGCTGCGACGATACCGAATGCTATATAGCTGAATGCTTTCATGTTGTGCTTTTTAAGAATTACCAATTAAGGTTCTGGGTTACATTACCGCCACTGAGCGAGATCTCATTCAGCGGTACCGGATAGAGATAGTCCCTGTTTGCCTGGAACTTCCGCGTGGCAGCTGTTTCCACGATCAGTACGCGATCGCTGTTCAGACGCAGTGTGCTTGGGTTGGTGCCTACCCAATCCGCTTCCACGAATTTGGCACCAAGGATCTCTTTTGGCAGTACGATCTCGGCTGTTTTCCAGCGAATGAGGTCATCGTAACGGAATCCCTCCAGGGCCAGTTCTACGGTACGTTCCCTTCTGATCTCCTCGCGCATGTTCAGGTTATTGGCCGTAACGAAGGCGTTCGTCAGCTTTACGGGGAAACCCACCCGGGTACGCAAGGCATTGACCGTAAGATTCAGATCCGCATCGCTGATCGCCCCTTCCAGTTCATATTTTGCCTCTGCATAAATAAGCAGGATCTCCGCGTACCGCATCAGGATGCGGTCAACAGTAGCAGCACCATTCAGCGTCCAGTCCTCCAGGTTGAAGCCTTTCTTTGTAGCATAGGCAGAGCGTGCGCCCAGTGAGGTGGTCGGCACCCAGGGACCCTTATAGGCCGTTTCGCCATTCTGGAAAACGGTGAAAGTGAGCCGTGGGTCCCTGTTCTCGAAAATGGTATTGTAGCTGGTTTCGCTCCCCTCCGGAACAAAGAACGGAGACACCGTAGTTGAGACAGAGCCATCCGTATTGAAGGCCGGCAAACCATCCTTATAGAGATACATCCGAATCAGGTTGCGCGTGATGGCGTTGCGGCCATTCTCGAGGTCACGGGCATTGTTATGTCCGAGCAACAGGTTCGTAGAGCTGACCCCATAGATCTTGACGAAGATCTGCTCCGTATTTGAGGGACCCTCGCCAACGTGCGTAAAGAGGTTCACATAGTTATTGAACAGCGCATGGCCCTGACCCATTACTTTCTGCGCCGCATCGATCGCGATCTTAAGGTGATCCTGCCATCCGGTCTCATTGCGAAACTTTTCGCGCGTGCCTTCATAGAGTGCGGCCCGGGCTTTGATGCCCCAGGCGGCGCTTTTCGTGACACGTCCCCACTGGGCAGCCGGCAAGGCAGCCCTGGTTGGCAGCCATGTGGCCGCAAAGTCCAGATCATCATAGATCGCTTTCATCACGTCCGCCCTTGGGGTGCGGCCCATAGAAAGTTCCGGTGAACCGATGTTAAGGGTTTTGAGTACCAGTGGCACATCGCCATAGCGCTGCACCAGCTGCAGGTACGCATAAGCCCTGAAGAAGCGTGCTTCGCCGAAATAGCGATTCTTTATATCATCCGATACCTTTGCCGCCACACCCTTTTCGAGGATATTATTGGCCGTAAAGATCTCATCGTAGCGATCGTTCCAGTCGCCGCTGGTATTGGGAACGGTGCGTGTGCCGTTGCTGATAGAGTTGGCCCCGCTCTGGTTCACTGCATCATCGGCGCGGTTATCGATCCAGTTTGCATCGAGCTGCTGGTACATGCGGTTGGCCGCGTTCATCAGGTCTGTTTCCGTGTTCCAGTATTGCGCATCGCTGAAGTCCGTTTCAGGAAGGCGGTCCAGCTTATTGCAACCCGCCATCAGCAGGGCCGCACCGGACAGATACGAAAAATATAGTGCAAGCTTTTTCATGATTACGTTTGATTAGAAGTTACAGTTGAATCCAAATGACACGACGCGGTAGAACGGATAGGTAGTAGCGCTTACGTTGTTACCCACTTCCGGATCGAAGACCGGCAGTACTTTGGTAGACTCCCAGAGGTCCTGACCGGAAACATAGACCTGCGCACTGCGGATGACCCGGTTCTTCAGCGGCAGGGTGTAGGCGATCTGCACATTCTTCAGGCGGATGTAATTTCCATTCTGCGCCCAGCGGTCGGAGGACTTGAAGTTATGGGCATCGGTCTGGTACATGCGCGGGAAGAAGGCATTTGGATTGGTGGGCGTCCAACGATCCATATGAATGGTCCAGGGCATATCGGCCGTTCCGAGGATCGGCGACAAAGTACCTTCATCGATGAGGAACTTCCGCTCCAGCGCCCCCTGGAAGAAAGCCGACACATCAAAGCCCTTGAAGTTGAAGCCCAGGTCGAAGCCATAGGTATAGCGGGCATTAGTGGTACCGAGGTAGACCAGGTCGCCCGGGTTTTCCGGTGTGCCGCCACCGGCGGAAATGAGTCCGTCGCCATTGAGGTCGAGGTAGCGGATATCGCCCGGTGCCAGGTTGGTGAAATAAGGCTGCACTTTCGATTTATAGGCATCCACTTCACCCTGGTTCTGCAGGTAGCCATCGGTACGGTAGCCCCAAACGCTGTTGAGCGGATAGCCTTCCAGCAGCTCGATGACACCACCCGTTCCAATTGAATTCTTGCCGTTGTATTTCTCCAGCTTGTTCTGGTTGTCGGAGATGTTGAAGCCCACGCGGTAATTGAGCTTACCGATGCGGTCCTTCCATTTCAGGTCGAGTTCCTTGCCCCAGCTTTTCAGCTGACCTACATTGTAGGAAGGCGTGGCGATACCGATGATGTTCGGGAAGTTGAGCGAAGCCAGCATGTTCTTGTTACGCTTCACATAGTAGTCGGCACTCACACTGAGGCGGTTGTTGAGCAGGCCGAAATCGACGCCGATATTGGACTGCTCCACGGTTTCCCAGGTAACATCGGGAGAAGCCAGCACATTCTGATAAATGTATTGCGAACGCTGGTCGTTGAAGACCAGGTTATTGTTGGTAGTAAGTCCGCTGGTGAGCAGCGGGATATAAGGATAGAGTCCGAGCGGTGAGCCGTTACCCAGCTGTCCCCATGATCCACGGATCTTCAGGTTGGACAGGAATTTCAGGTTGTTCCGCATAAAGCCTTCCTCGCTCACCCTCCAGGCAGCCGAGAAAGAAGGGAAGAGCTGCCAGCGGTTGTCCGGTGCCAGGCGCGAACTGCCATCGTAGCGGTACGACGCCTCGAACAGGTATTTACCGGCATAGTTATAATTGAAGCGGCCAAACAAAGAACCGAGCGCCCAGGTCTCTACCCTGTCGGTGCTGGTCTTGGTAAGCGGATCACCATAGTTGAGACTGAAAAAGTCGTTGGTGATCATGTTCTTTGCCGAGGCTGTGAATTCATCCTTACGATATTCCTCATAGGAAGCGCCCTGCAGCAGGGTGAAATCGTGCTGCTTCCATTTGTAGTTGTAGGTGAGGAAGCTTTGCAGGTTGTTCTGATACGCTTTGTTCTTCTGTACGGTAATGGAGTTGGGCACGTTGATGCTGAATCGAACGGTATTCACCGTGCGTCCATACCAGTTGATGCTGCGGGCATCGTTCTCCATGTTGTAATAATTCTGGTTTCTCCAGCCGATGACATCGAGAGTGAGGCCCTTAATAACATTCTTAATCTTCAGGTTCAGGCTACCGGTATAGGTCTCGTAATCCCGCTGTTCCAGGCCCGCATTCTTTTCAATATCTACCGCATTGATCTGCAGGTCGCCGTTATAAATCTGACCTGTATTGTCGACCGGCGGCGTATATAAGGACTGGCGTGTGCGGCTGCGATAGAGCCGGTTGATGATCTGCGCCGTACCGAAAGAGTTCTGGTTGACCAGATTATTAATATAGCTGGCGGAGAATTTAACGCTGACGTATTTATTCAGTTCGGAGTTGATGTTGAATTTGAGGTTCGTGCGGCGGTTATCGTCCGGACCATAGCGCAATACGCCATCCCTTTTATAGTAGGAACCGAAGAGCAGGTAATTGAGCTTTTGCTCTCCTCCACTGACGGAAAGCGAATGATTCTGCTGGTGGTTGATCTTATCCATTCCCTCCTTCACCCAGTTGTTGTTATCATAATACTCCCAGCGGTCCTGCGTAGGGTTGGGACGGAAAATAAAGTTGGGATTCTTGAGCCACTCGATCTGCTCCTCATTGAATTCCGGCGCACCGGTGGCATTGAGACGAGCCTCGTCGATCAGGGTCTGCTCGTCCCAGGAATCGAGACGCTCCGGCTGACGGGCGGTGATATTGATGCCGTAGTTGCTGGTGAGGGACACCTTGGTACGGCCCGGCGTTGCCTGTTTCGTGGTGACAAGGATCACACCGCCGGCGGCTCGCGCCCCGTAAATGGCGGAGGCGGAAGCATCTTTCAGGACGGATATGGATTCCACATCATTCGGGTCGATGAGGTTGATATCCTGCTCTACTCCATCCACCAGCACCAGAGCACTGGCACCGTTAGCAGACGTGAAGCCCCTGATACGGATGTCGTAGCCCTCTCCTCCCGGCTGGCCATTACCGCGTAAGACGGTAACACCCGGCAATACCCCCTGCAGGGCGCCGGTAACGTTGGGAACCGGACGGTTGGCCAGGTCTTTACCGGACACCTGTGCGACGGCTCCGCTGAGGTTTACTTTTTTCTGGGTACCGTAACCCACCACCACGACATTTTCGAGGGCGGCCGGATTTTCCTGAAGCGAGAGGTTGACCGAGGCACGTCCATTCACCGCTTCATCCCGGGAGGTAAAGCCCGTAAAGGAGAAGGTGAGCACGGCGTTGGATTCGGCGGCAATGGAATACGTTCCCTTGCTATCGGTAGTGACGCCATTAGTGGTACCTTTCACCACCACGTTCACGCCTTCCAGGGGCTGGCCTTTAGCATCGGTAACGCGACCCTGTACACGTGCGGTC
>DATAHC010000091.1:0-13301 GCA_036263415.1 Flavisolibacter sp. | reverse complement strand
AGGATCATTGGTGGCAGCACTGGCCAGCGCCGCAGCAAAATCGCCCCCTCTGTTCCGGTGGATGATGTTTGCATTGCCGGCTTGGGAAGTGTGGAAATAATTGAAATAGCCTGATTCTGTTCCGGTGCTTTTAATTGCCTTGAAATAAATAATGAATTTGGTACTGGTATCATTCAGGTTAAAGTAGGAAAGTCCTCCTTTCCCTGAAGCTGATGTAGATTTCACCGCCAGTCCGCCGAATAATTGCTTAAAGGCTGAATCCCTTCTGAAGCCTTCATTAGATCCGGCCGTAGTGTCGTAGGAAGCAAATTTACGGGCAAGTGCCTCTGCCCCGTCCAGGCGGAAACGCACCACATTAGCCACCCGAAAGGTATCCGTCTTGTTGATTACGCGGATCGAATCTTTCAATTTGGAAGGTATAAAGGAGGTAGCACCTAAGGAAGAGCCGATAGTAGGCAGGTCATCACCTACAAAATTCTTATAAGTACTGTCGGTAAAGCCGGAGATCTTAGTGGGGAGTTCATAAACCTGGATGGTCTGCTCACTGGTGGAATCGCCGTAATTGCCTTTATAGGCCAGCTGCATCACGACCGAATCGATCTGAAACACGGAGGGATCATTGGATTGGGAAGGATTGATAATATAAGGATAGGTGCCGTATGCGGAACTGCTTAAATTAAAGTAAAGGTCTGCCCTGGTGGTTCCGAATACACCATCGTTCATGGTACCCAATGCCCCGTAATCGGAAGTAGTATAACGGGTGGTATCATTGAAAAGTCGGTTATCGGTTTCTACGTCCAGGAACTTTTCAAAAGTGGTAACATTATCAACGGCTGGGATGAGATCACCGCCTAAATCGGTGGCTTCGTTTATTTTTTTACAGGAAACTATGGCTATGAGGGCAAAAACAGTCGTAACGAAAAAGATCAGGCTGTGCTTCTTCACAAATTATATATATTAAATAAAGCAGTATAATTACTTATTCGCAAGATCGCCATACAGTTGTAAATAGTCTGTTAAATCAGACTCCGCGTTGAAGGGCAGGGTTTTCTTCCCACGTACCTTGGAGAATTCATCTACCAGTTTCTTATCAACTTTTTCAGCGCCGAAAGTAATGGCATCCGCATAAGTGGCCCCACCCTTGAACATAGCCAGGTTATTGGCATCCTTATAAGGCTCCAGATCTTTTTCCTTGATGGAAGGATGGATCAGTGCTTTGGCAGTAAAGTCCGTACCCAGCTTTTCCTTGAAGGTGGTCTGGCCAATGGTATAGATCACTTTACTGTGTGAGAAAACGGGTTCTTTTTTATAGACAGTTTTGAGATAGGCTGGTATCAGTCCGGTCATCCAGCCACTGCAATGGATGACATCAGGAGGCCATCCGAATTTCTTAACCGTTTCCAAAGCGCCCTTACAGAAGAAGATGGTGCGCAAACCGTTATCGTCAAACCATTTATCCTTATCGTCTGTAAAAATGTGCTTCCTTTTGAAAAGGTCTTCATTATCAAGAAAATATACCTGGAGGCGGGCATTCGGCAGCGAAGCTACCTTGATCTGCAGGGGAAAGTCCTCATTATCAATAGCTACATTGATACCGGAGAGGCGTACCACCTCATGCAGACGGTGGCGGCGTTCATTGATGGCTCCGAAACGGGGCATGATGCAGCGAACTTCGAAATTGTTATCGTTCGCTTTGATCGCCAGCTTGTTCACTACTTCTGAAAATTCAGTCAGTTCCAGGTAAGGGGACATTTCATTGGCAATGAATAAAATTCTTTTCTTTGCTGACATTGTTACCGTTTTAAACTCCGGGAAAGGTTTGCAAAGGTAACTATTTTCGTTTAAACGCAGCAGCAGTCGTTACTGCTAAATCCTTGTATGATCCTTTTTAAACAGGCAAACCGGCTTTCAGAATATATAGATAAGGAGAAAAAAGCGGGTAAACGTATTGGCTTTGTACCGACGATGGGGGCGCTCCATGATGGTCATTTGTCCCTGCTTTCAAGATCCGTTGCAGAAAACGAAACAACGGTCTGCAGCATCTTTGTAAATCCTACCCAGTTCAACAACCCGGACGATTTTACGCATTACCCGGTAACCATAGAGAAAGATATCAGCCTGTTGGAAAGTGCCGGTACCACGATCCTGTTCCTGCCGTCAGTTCCGGAGGTCTATCCGGAAGGCTTTTCCAAAAAGGTATATCCGCTGGGAAGACTCGAAGAAATTCTGGAGGGCGCTTTCCGTCCGGGTCATTTCCAGGGAGTCTGCCAGGTAGTGGATCGCCTGTTTGAAATCACAAATCCCGACCACCTGTACATGGGACAAAAAGATTACCAGCAGTGCATGGTCGTACAAAAGCTTCTGGAACTTACCGGAAGAACAGAAGCTATACAGCTTCATATTGAGCCTACCCAACGCGAAAGCTCAGGTCTTGCCATGAGCAGCCGCAATCTGAGACTGAGTGAAACACAAAGGGAGCAAGCCTCCTATATATATAGTGTGCTGCTTCAGATCAAAAATGAGCTGCCTGCGCAACCGTTGGAGGAACTGGAAAAAAGGGCAGTAGCTCAATTAACGGAGTTGGGATTTCAGGTTGACTATTTACAGATACGAAACGCCCGCACCCTGGAAGCTCCGGATTCCAGGGAGGAGCCGCTGGTGGTGCTGGTGGCTGCCACACTAGGATCGATCCGTCTGATCGACAACCTTATTCTGAATTAACAATCTCTTCACCGGGATGCTATACCTTTGCATCCGCTATGAATATTGCTGTATTAAAATCAAAAGTGCACAGAGCGGTCATTACCGAAGCGAACCTGCATTATGTAGGCAGCCTTACCCTGGACGAAGATCTGATGGAAGCCGCGAATATGATAGAAAATGAAAAAGTGCAGGTAGTGAATGTGAACAATGGCGAGCGGCTGGATACCTACCTGATCAAAGGCAAGCGGGGTTCCGGCGTTTGTTGCCTCAATGGTCCTGCAGCCCGGAAAGGTATGTTGGGCGATGTGGTTGTCATCATCTCGTACGCCTCCATGCCCTTTGAAGAAGCGAAGACGTTCAAGCCTTCTATTGTGTTCCCTAAAGAAGGAAATAAATTATAAAAGCATAAGCCTGATTCCCTTTTCAGGCATTCGGTATCTTCGAATTCCATGAAGAAATCCATATTCACGATACTTCAGTACACGTTCTTCCTAGGGTTGGGGATCCTTTTCGTATGGCTTTCCGTAAAAAATATCAACAGGGAACAGTGGCTTCAGATCAAGGATTCTATACAAAGGGCCCGTCACTGGCTCATTGTACCTGTGATCGTTATGTTGCTGCTCAGCCATTACAGCCGGGCCTTACGCTGGAAGATCCTGATGGAGCCTATGGGTTATAAGCCCAGTACCTTCAATACATTTGCCGCCGTAATGATCGGGTATCTGGTAAATGCCGGTGTACCCCGCCTGGGAGAAGTGGTCAAGTGCACGCTCCTCTCCCGCTACGAAAAAGTAAGGGCCGATCGCCTGGTCGGTACCATTGTAATGGAACGCGCAGTAGATGTGGTTTGCCTGCTCGTTGTATTTGTTGCGGCGCTCATTTTTCAGGGTCATGTGATCGGTGATTATGTTTCACATTCCTTTGGAAAATTCTTTGAAGACCGTTCCGGGCATACCTCGCTGGTAAAGGTTGCCATCGTTCTGGCTTTAGTTATAGTATTTTTCATTGCCTTGTATTTTATTCTGAAACGCTTTGGTCATATCGATGCGGTGGCAAAGATCAAGAAGGTGCTCCAGGGCATTTTACATGGCTTAAGCAGTATCCGCTTTATCAAGCATAAAGGTCTTTTTGTATTTCATACCATCCTGATCTGGACACTCTATTTATCCAGCACCACAGTGGGTATCTACGCCCTGCAGGAGACGGCCCATCTGGGTATCGGCGGAGGGCTGACGACTTTGGCAGTGGGCAGCATCGGTATGGTACTGACACCTGGAGGTATCGGAGCCTATCCCCTGCTGGTTGCAAAACTTATGGGCTTGTATGGCCTGGACGAGGACACCATCGGCAATGCGCTGGGATGGCTGCTATGGTCTGTACAGACTATTATCATTATCGGCGCCGGACTGGTATTCTCCGCTCTTTTTTCATTCCACAACAAAAAAAATAAATCGATTGAGACCCGGCAACAGTATACAGAGGAAAATTCAGACCTTGTCTGAACTGCAGCGGACCATTGCGCAGTGGAAAGTGGCTTCAAAGAAAGTAGCCTTTACCAATGGCTGTTTCGATATCCTTCATGCAGGCCATATCGCTTCTCTGACAGAAGCGGCTGCAACGGCCGATTACCTCATTGTAGCGCTCAATGCAGATGCCTCTGTTAAGGGATTGAAAGGACCCGGCCGGCCGGTGAATGATGAAAATGCCCGGGCGCTGGTCATGGCGGCATTAACCATGGTGGATGCCGTGATCCTTTTTTCAGAACCCACACCATTGGAATTGATTATGGCACTGAAGCCGGATGTACTGGTAAAAGGCGGCGACTATACAAAGGAAACGATCGTGGGAGCAAACGAAGTGGAGAGCTGGGGCGGACAGGTTGTGATCAATCCCATCGTCGAAGGTTTTTCCACGACTTCCATTATTAACAAACTTCAAAATTCCTGATCCGCTGGCAATGCAGCATGGATGTTGCGTATATTTAAGCCAGATACGGAACATGGCATGGTAAATAATAAACGCAAGACGATCCCGCGCGATATCAGTTGGCTTTCCTTTAATGCCCGTGTGCTTCAGGAGGCCGCCGATCCTACCGTACCGCTTCGGGCCAGGATCCGGTTCCTGGGAATTTTTTCCAATAACCTTGATGAATTTTTTCGGGTAAGAGTTGCTACACTCAAACGGATGATCCAGTACGGATCAAAAGCCAAGATGCACCTGGAAGCCAATCCGGAAAGCATTCTGGACGAGATACAGATGACGGTGCTGAACCAGCAGAGTGAGTTCAACCGCATCTGGGAAAATATCCTGGAAGAATTGAAGGAACAGAAGATCTTCCTGGTAACGGAAAAAGAGCTGAACCCCGAACAGCAGGCTTTTGTGCAAACCTATTATGAGGAAGAAGTCAGCCCTAATGTGATCCCGCTCATGATCGAAAGTATTCCTGAGCTCCCTTTTCTCAGGGATAAATCCATTTACCTGGCGGTCGTCATGTGGAAACAGGAAAGTGCGCTGAAAAGAATGTACTCCGTTATTGAAGTGCCAACCCGGGCGGTCAGCCGCTTTGTGATTCTGCCCTCCCCCGATCATGAATACCATATCATTTTACTGGAAGATGTGATCCGTTACAACCTTCCGGAAATATTCAGCTACTTCGGTTACGATCAGTACCAGTCCGGCGTATTCAAAGTGACCAAGGATGCGGAGATCGATATTGACAATGATATCTCCACTACCCTCATTCAAAAAATTGAGAAAGGCCTGAAGAACCGCAGAAAGGGAAAGCCCGTACGGTTCATTTATGATAAAGAGATGGATCCCGGACTACTCGAATTCCTGATCCGGAAGTTTGGTCTTAGTAAGCGGGATAACATCATTCCCGGAGGCCGCATTCATAATTTCAGGCATTTTATGGATTTTCCCAAGCAGGTATTCCAGCAGGAAAATAAAGGCCGCAAACCATTTGACCATCCGCTTCTTATCGAAAACCGGGTTACCGATGTGGTGATGCGCCGCGACATCATGCTGCATTTTCCCTATCATTCTTTCAATGCGGTGATTGACCTGTTGCGCGAAGCCGCCATCGATCCGGCGGTTACTTCCATTAAAATAACGGCTTACCGGCTGGCACGGCAATCCAAGATCATCAATGCCCTGATCAATGCCGTTCGCAACGGCAAGCAGGTTATGGTGATGCTGGAGGTACGCGCCCGCTTCGATGAGGAAGCTAACCTGGCCTGGAAAGTGCGGCTGGAGGATGAAGGGGTTAAAGTACTGATCGGGATTCCCAACATGAAGGTTCATGCCAAGATCTGTGTAATCCGCAAAAGAGTGAACGACCGGATCGTTCAATATGGTTTTGTCAGTACCGGGAACCTGAATGAGGATACCGCCAAGGTATATGCGGACCATTGCCTGATGACCTCCAACAAGGCCATCATGTCCGACGTGAACCGCATCTTTAATTATATAGAACATCATAAAACAGGGACCCATTTTCTGAAAGCCTGTACCGCCCTGTTACCAAGCCCTTTCTTTGCCAAGAGAGAGGTGATCAAAATGATCCATACGGAGATAAAGAACGCGGCACGGGGCAAGCAGGCCCGGATCGTTGCCAAAATGAACTCCTTGTCCGATGAGGAGATCATCAGTGAGTTGTATGAAGCGGCTAAAGCGGGCGTGGAAGTGAATTTAATTATCAGGGGCATTTTCTGCATGTTCTCCGATAATCCCAAATTTGTCAAGCCGATCAGGGCCATCAGCGTGGTAGATGAATACCTGGAGCATGCAAGGGTCTGGATTTTCTGTAACGGCGGAAAGGAGAAAGTATTTATTTCCTCTGCGGACTGGATGGTGAGGAATCTCGAGCATCGCGTAGAGGCTACCTGTCCTATTTATGATGAAAGGATCAAGCAGGAGATCAAAGACCTGGTGAATATTCAATTGCAGGATAACGTGAAGGCAAGGATACTGGATAATGACCTGAACAATGAATACGTCCGGACGGATCATCAGAAAGTACGTTCACAGGTGGAGATGTACAATTATTTACATAATAAAATCGTAGTTCCAATTGAGACTGGCAGCCATTGATATAGGAAGCAACGCAGCAAGACTGCTGATACAGGATGTGGAGATCGACCCTCAGGGCCGTCCTGAGTTCGTTAAGCTGACGCTGGTAAGGGTTCCGCTGCGCCTGGGCTTTGACGTTTTCGATACCGGCAGGATATCCGACCAGCGGAAGGAAATGATGATCAATACGATGAAGGCGTATAAGCTGCTCATCGATGTTTATGAAGTGGCACATTATGTAACGGCGGCAACGTCAGCCATGCGTGATGCTTCGAATGCCGGTGAAATTGTCGATGAAGTAAGGCAGCAAACGGGGATGGAGATCAAAGTCATCAGCGGGGCCGATGAGGCATCCTATATATACGAGAACCACGTAGCGGAAAATATGAGCAACCAGGCGTCTTATTTATATATAGATGTAGGCGGAGGAAGTACGGAACTGACCTTTTTCAGTGATGGAAAACTGATTGCCAAAGAGTCTTTCAATATAGGTACCATCCGTCTGTTGAAGAACCAGGTAAGGGAAGCAAACTGGGATGAAATGAAAACTTTTATACGGGAGCGAACCAGTGGCTATCATCAGATAACTGCTATCGGGTCCGGTGGCAATATCAATAAGATCTTCTCCCTTTCCAAACGAAAGGAAGGCAAGCCTTTGAACCTGGAACTGCTGCGTAATTATTATAAAGAGTTCAGTGCATTGACCGTATCTCAAAGGATCAGCCTTTACCGGCTTCGTGAAGACCGCGCCGATGTAATTGTTCCGGCCTTGCTGATCTATATCAATGTAATGCGATGGGCCGATACGGATGAAATATATGTACCAAAGATCGGTCTGGCCGATGGACTGATTCATCTCCTGTACGATCAGGTGAAAGCCGGAACGCTAGTACTTTGATACATACTACTTTCTACCCAATCGGAACATCATCCTTTATTGCATTGCCGGCATACCAGGCTGTCTTTTACTGTCGCACACTATGCGCCTTTCTCACTAACTTGCCGTTTCAAAATATACACATGAGTGCCAATGCGCCGGAAGTTAAAAGGATCACGACCCACACCATTCAGAAAATGAAAACGACGGGGCAGAAGATCTCCATGCTCACCGCCTATGATTTTTCCTTCGCTTCCATTTTTGATGCTGCAGGGATTGATGTGTTACTGGTGGGCGACTCGGCCTCCAATGTAATGGCGGGCCATGAGACCACCCTTCCGGTAACACTGGATCAGATGATCTATCATGCCGCCTCAGTGATCAGGGGTGCCAAACGGTGCCTGGTGGTGGTGGACCTTCCTTTCGGTTCGTATCAGTCCAACAGCGACATTGCGCTCGCTTCTGCCATAAGGATTATGAAGGAAACGGGTGCTCATGCCATTAAACTGGAAGGTGGTGAAGAAGTGCTGGATTCCGTTCGGCGCATTATCAGTGCCGGCATACCGGTAATGGCACACTTGGGACTTACGCCGCAATCCATTTATAAATTCGGCACGTACAACGTACGGGCCAAAGAAGAGGCAGAAGCAAATAAACTCCGAAACGACGCCAGGCTTCTGGAAGAAGCAGGGTGCTTTGCCCTGGTACTGGAAAAGATACCGGCACAACTGGCAAAAGAAGTTTCCGAAAGCCTTGCTATACCTACCATTGGGATCGGCGCTGGAAAATATTGTGATGGACAGGTGCTGGTCATGCATGATATGCTGGGAATCAATACGGAATTCAAGCCCCGGTTTTTAAGGCAATACCTGAACATTCATGAACTCAGTACAAAAGCAGTTCAGCAATATATAAATGACATCCGGTCCAACAGCTTTCCCAACGAATCGGAATCCTACTGACGTTTGCATTACCGCAACAATCCTATTTTTGCGCCCAATTAAAAAGGAACGGTATGCTTAGATGGAAATTCCTGGGGGCTGTAATAACCCTGTTGGCAGGCACACAGGCAGTCAGTCAGGAGGTAAAGAATGAACTGGATGGTGTTACGGTAACGGCTACCCTTACACCGGAAAAAGCGTCCCGTACCGGAAGGAATCTGGTAGTGATCAAAGGTGAAACCATTGCGCATCTGCCTGTCCATTCGATTGATGAACTGATCCGATACCTTCCGGGAATTGAAGTTCAGGCGCGCGGTCCTATGGGTACGCAAAGTGATTTTGTGGTTCGGGGAGGTACCTTTCAGCAGGTCCTTATTTTATTGGACGGGGTCCGGTTGAATGATCCGAACTCCGGTCATTTTGCCAGCTATATTCCGGTGACCCCCGGTGAGATCGACCGGATCGAAATTCTAAAAGGGGCATCCTCTGCTCTGTATGGCTCCGAAGCGGTAGGTGGTGTGATACAAATAGTTACCAAAACATTCGCAGCAGGTAAGCAGGCGGCTTCCAACCTGAATGCACAGATCAATGCAGGAGAGTTTGGCCTGATCAATGGCAGCATTGACGGCTCCGTGAATACCGGAAATACCATGGTTAGCGCGGGTATCCTTTCGAATAATGCAAAGGGACAGCAACAGCGCGGTACTAAAGGATTTTTTCATAATCATACGGCTACGGTGGCCTGGCATCAGTACCTGGCTTCCTCCTGGCAACTGGCCTTACGGTCCTCTTATGACGACAGGAAATTTGCCGCCCAGAATTTCTATACTTCTTTTATTTCTGATACGGCAGAGGAACAGGTAAAAACAGTGTGGAACCAGGTACAGCTCACCCACCAGGGAACAAAGGATGCGTTGTTATTCAGTGTGGGCTACAAGCATCTGAATGACCGATATGCCTATAATGCCGTTTCCATTGCCAATCAAAGTAATAGCAATCTGTTCCAGGCTTTGCTGACGGACCGCCATACCATAAACGATCATACGAACCTTACGTTTGGCACACAATTCATTAATAAATCGATCGCTTCCAACGACCGGGGCGAGCATTCGGTAAAGCAGGCAGCAGGATTTGGAAGCTTTTCTTTCAGTCTGTTCAATGATCGTCTTACGGTGAATCCGGCTTTGCGGCTCGAGTGGAACGAAAGGTCCGGCTGGGAATGGGTACCGCAGGCCAATGTTTCCTGGCGCAAAGACGCCTGGCAGCTGCGGGCAAGCGCAGGTAAAACCATCAGGGATGCGGACTTTACCGAACGATTTAATAACTATAATAAGCCCTTTGTAGCCAGCGGCCGGCTGGGCAATCCTGACCTGGAGGCGGAGCGTTCCTTCAGCTATGAAGCCGGCGCAGACTGGTTCTCCCGTAAAGCATTGAAGGTTTCCGTTACGGCTTTTCAACGGAACCATAACCGCCTGATCGACTACGTTACGACTCCTTATAGCGAGATACCCCGCAAAGATAACCTCTCTCCTTCCGGTTCGTATGCGCTGGCAAAAAATATTGCTCGTGTCCGTACCAGGGGTGCGGAAGCGGACCTGCTGTATGCCTTTAAAATGGCTGATAAAAAACAGGCATGGGCATCAGTAGGATTGGTCTGGCTGGATAGTAAAAGCAGCGATAGTCAGCCCTCTCTTTACCTGTCTTCCCACGCCCGGTTTCTGGCCAATTTCAACCTGTCGTACCAGGGAAGATGGGTGGTGATCACCGTGAACGGCGTTTATAAGACCCGGCAGCCGCAAACAGCCGCAGCGCCGGCTATTGCGAAGCTCAGCGAAAGTTATTTCGTCATGAATGCCAAAGTGGAAGGCTATCTTCTGCAGCGAAGGCTGAGCCTGTTTGCGGAAGCGGATAATATCTGGAACAGGCACTATGCTGATCTGCTGGGGTCAGTAATGCCCGAAAGATGGTTAATGGGCGGAATCAAAATATCTTTATCAAAATAATGCAACATGCAGGATATATTGGAACAGTTAGGGATAACCCTTGAAAATAAGGGCGTTTCCACCGGTGCGGAATGGATAGACAGCGAAGGGAATGCGATCACCTCCTATTCCCCGGTTGACGGGAAAAAAATTGCCGTAGTAAAAGGGGCCGATCGCAAATCATACGATAAAGCGGTGGCCACTGCAGAAAAGGCATTTCTGGAATGGAGAATGTGGCCGTCACCCAAAAGAGGTGATGTGGTGCGCCAGATCGGGCAGGCTTTACGCGAACACAAGCAGGCATTAGGCAAGCTGGTTTCCTATGAGATGGGTAAAAGTCTTCAGGAAGGATATGGAGAGGTGCAGGAAATGATCGATATCTGCGATTTTGCAGTAGGACTGTCCCGTCAATTGCATGGGCTTACCATGCATAGCGAACGACCCGGGCACCGGATGTACGAACAATGGCATCCGCTCGGTATCGCAGGCGTGATCTCAGCTTTCAATTTTCCCGTGGCTGTCTGGAGCTGGAATGCCATGCTGGCTTGGGTATGTGGTGATGTATGCTTGTGGAAGCCCTCTGAAAAAACGCCCCTGTGTGCCATAGCCTGCCAGCAGATTACGGCTAAGGTTTTCCGTGAAAATGGTGTTCCTGAAGGAGTAAGCTGCCTGGTTATTGGAGAACGGGAAACCGGCGAATGGCTGGCTGCCGATACGCGTGTACCACTGGTTTCGGCTACAGGGTCTACCCGAATGGGAAAGGCAGTGGGCGCAGCTGTCGGGGCAAGGCTGGGAAGGTCTTTACTCGAACTGGGTGGGAATAATGCGATTATCATTTCGAAGGATGCCGACCTGGAAATGGCCCTGGTCGGATGTGTTTTCGGAGCTGTAGGAACAGCCGGACAACGTTGTACGACCACCCGTCGTCTGATCATTCACGAAGAAGTGTATGAGCGTTTTACCGCGAAGCTGATAAATGCTTATAAACAGTTACGGATCGGAGACCCACTGGATGAAAAGAATCATGTGGGTCCGCTGATTGACAGAGATGCGGTTCAGCATTACCTGGATGCCATCGACCGCTGCAAAAAAGAAGGCGGCCGGTTTTTAGTGGAGGGAGGAGCCTTATCCGGTTCCGGATTTGAAAGCGGCTGCTATGTAAAGCCTTGTGTAGCGGAAGCGGAGCCTCACTATAGTATCGTTCAACATGAGACCTTTGCTCCGATTCTTTACCTCATGAAATATAAAACCATGGAAGAAGCCATTGCCATCCAGAATGGCGTACCGCAGGGTCTCTCCTCCTCTATTATGACCCTCAATCTGCGCGAAGCTGAGCAGTTCATGTCTTCAGCCGGCAGTGATTGCGGAATAGCGAATGTGAATATAGGTACCTCCGGTGCTGAGATCGGTGGTGCTTTCGGTGGGGAAAAAGAAACCGGTGGCGGAAGAGAAAGCGGAAGTGATGCCTGGAGGATCTATATGCGACGACAGACCAATACCATCAATTACAGTTCGAGCCTGCCATTGGCCCAGGGTATAAAATTTGATTTATAGACTGTTAATTAACACAGCCGAACCAACCACTTATCCTGTTTTCACAACTCAGTATAAGTGGTTTCTTTAATTTTATAAACGCACTATTTTTTAAACTATATATGATGATTCAAGTTAAGCGATTCATGCTGGCAGGGATGGCTACAATGGTTGTTGCTGCTTCTTTTGCACAGACGTCGGTTAAGGAAACGCCGAATGGCTGGCATTTAAAGGACCAGCAGACAACAGGTTATTATGGTATCAGCCTGGATAAGGCCTACCAGTTTGTAAAGGGCAAAAAGAGCCAGACAGTGGTGGTGGCAGTGATCGATTCCGGAATCGATACCACGCATGAAGACTTAAGGCCGATCCTGTGGACCAATCCCAGGGAAATCCCGGGTAATGGTATTGATGATGACGGGAACGGATATGTGGATGATGTGCACGGCTGGAACTTTCTGGGCGGACGTG
This sequence comes from Flavisolibacter sp., assembly GCA_036263415.1. Taxonomy (GTDB): domain Bacteria; phylum Bacteroidota; class Bacteroidia; order Chitinophagales; family Chitinophagaceae; genus Flavisolibacter. The sequence continues at coordinate 723 of DATAHC010000091.1, read as the reverse complement.
ACGGACGTAATGTAAAAGAGGACTCCTATGAAGCGGCCCGCGTCTATCATATGTATAAGGCGAAATTTGAAAATGTCACAGATCCTTCTACCCTCAGTAAGGAAGACCAGGAAACCTATATTATGTGGAAGCGCGCCAAGCAGGATGTGGTAGGAGGCGTTGACCTCAATGAGCTCCTTTTCATTAAGAAATTATACCCTGCACTGAAAAGAGGCGACTCTGCTATTGCGGCAGATCTCAAAAAGACCGAATACACCGGCAAAGACCTGCAATCCTATACGCCGACCAATCAGGATGCGATCATAGCGAAGAATATCATTATGAATATCAGCCAGGCCAACCAGAACTTCGACATTACGAATGAGCAGTTGCTGGGTGAAATGGAAGGACAGATCCGTAAAGGAGAATCCGTAGATCAGGCGCCCAAAGATTATCGGGGCGATATCGTAAAGGATAATGCCAATGATATCAATGACCGATTCTATGGCAATAACGATATCATGGCGGGCACTCCTTTTCATGGTACCCATGTTTCCGGAATTATTGCCGCTGTGAGAAACAATGGTAAGGGTATCGATGGTATTGCCGATAATGTGCGTATCATGATGCTGCGTGCGGTTCCGGATGGTGATGAGCACGATAAGGATATCGCCAATGCGATCCGCTATGCAGCTGACAATGGTGCAAAGGTGATCAATATGAGTTTCGGAAAAAGCTACTCTC
>DATAHC010000090.1:0-6884 GCA_036263415.1 Flavisolibacter sp. | reverse complement strand
CATCAGAACCCATCTTGCGTTTGAATCCGCCGAATACATTGGCAGGGTCTTTTGAAATATACTCCCTTGCCTTATCACCCACCAGGGTGCGTTCATTTCGGAAGGCAACGACCGAAGGCAGTGTTTCTTTATGTCCTACAGGATTTTTAAATACCTGAACGGAGCCGTTCTCAAACCGGGCGATCAGTGAATTGGTGGTACCCAGATCAATCCCGTAATTAATGAATTTCATAGGTTACTATTCTACAACGACAATCGCTTTTTGAATTAATTTTTGCAGGCCGCCTTCTTTCTGAAGAATGGCAGGCTTGATCACTTCAGTGATTTCCATCCGGCTTTTCAGCTTTCCGGTAATGCTGGCTTCACAATCCGTCCTGGTCTCATCCCATTTTTCATGAAGGGGATTGTAATAGTCAAAACCCATTTCGGCCAGCTCCGATTTAATGCGGTCCAGCTGCCTGTTAAAAGGAGATGGTGAACCTGCCTTCTTTTCAATATCAAAAACCTGGTTGATGATATTGATCATGTTTTTAGTCATAAGCACTCGAAAGCCTAAAGATAAAAGCACCTGCCAGATTTCAAAGGAAATCAAGGCTGTTTCATTCAACGTCCGGCTTATTGATAGATCGAGCGCATCCCGTTCAGGGATATTTTTTTAATCTGAAAAGGGGCTGCTGAAGCAATCCGGATATCCGTATAATCCTGCTTGGGAAAGAAGATCTCCGTCATCACCGTCAGGCCGTTATCGGCAAATAATTCTACCGATGCCTTGTCGATGATCAACTCCAGGCTGGTGCTGTCAGAAAGGGCGATCCGTGGTGCCGTATGCCTTCCCGCAAAGCCTTTCTCAAAAGCAGTCTCGCCCGATGCGGTCCGGTCGATATAATACTGGTGCCGGCTGCTGTCATAACCGATCACTACTTTCTCACCCGAGGCATTGGACAGCGTGATCGTATAGGAGCTGATGTGGTCTGATGCTAAGCGCAGGCGGGACGGACCGGACAGTTTGCCGGCTTTGGCTGTCAGGTCAAACTGGTGCCCGTCCATATCGGTGGCAGAGAACTCAGGCTTTTCGTTCAGCTGGTCGAGCTCCGGTGCCGGCTGGGAACGCAGGAAGTACCGGTCACCGATCTTTTCGAGGCTCAGGTCCCGGGGCACGGTCATGGCACTGCGCCAGGTTTTGGTAGGTACCACCTGGGCATATTGCCAGTTACCCATCCATCCCAGGAAAAGGCGACGGTCTCCGGTATTGCCCCAGGTAACACCTGCATAGTCGTCCGGACCGTTATCGATCCATCGGATATCGGTCTGGAAGGGTGTGAAGGTCTTGCCGTCAAACGTTCCGGTGAAGTATTGTGTGGCAGACCCGCCGTTCGGTCCGCCGGGATTGATGCTTACCAACAGTACCCAGATCTTTTTGCCTTGGTAGTCCATAGGAAAGAGATCCGGACATTCCCATACGCCTCCGTGTGCGCCGAATTGCTTGCCGAACTCACTTTCCTTTGTCCAGCTTTTCAGGTCCGGAGAAGAGTAGAAGCTGATGCGGTCCAGCGTGGCAAGCGTCATGATCCATTTTTTACTGTCAGCATGCCAGCTCACCTTCGGGTCCCGGAAATCTTTGATACCCGGATTCTTCAACACGGGGTTTCCTGCATATTTGGTCCAGGTCTTTCCTTCGTCCAGGCTATAGGCAAGGCTCTGATTCTGGTACGTAGTGCTGCCGGATTTTTCGCCATCCGGATTGTGGTGCGTAAAAATAGCGACCAGTGGCACCTTGCCATCCTTCCCGAAACCGGAGGTATTATTTACGTCCGCAACGGCGCTGCCCGAGAAAATGTACCCCAGGCTATCCGGGTACAGGGCAATGGGCTGGTGGGTCCAGTGCACCAGATCGGTGCTGGTGGCGTGTCCCCAGTGCATCGGTCCCCATACGGTGCTGTCCGGGTAATACTGGTAAAACAAATGGTAGGTATTGTTGTAGAACAGCATTCCATTCGGATCATTCATCCAGTGCGCTTCCGGAGAGAAATGCAGTTGCGGGCGATGGGGTTCATTGAAGGAATGCTGAAGTGAGTCACCGCCTTCCTTTTTCGTTACAGTTGTCTGACTGGCCTCGTTGCAGCTTGTCAGTATGACCATGCCCGTGAGTATGGATAATAATGCTTTCATGATAATTAGTCTTTGATCAGTTTACGTTCCAGGTCTTCCAGGGAAATATTCTTGGTCTCCGGCACTTTCGTCAGCACCCATACCAGTTGCAACGCCATCATAAAGGCGAAGAAGCCGAAGATCGGCCAGGGGTTATCCTTGAAAATACCATCCTTACTGTCCAGGAAAATGGGCGTGATCAGGGTAATGAGTGCTGCAAATACCCAATGCACGCTGGCGCCGAACGATTGGCCCAGGGCCCTTACTTTATTCGGAAAGATCTCGGAAATGAATACCCAGATCACCGCACCCTGTCCAATGGCGTGCGCTGCTATGAACAGCAGCAGGAAGGTCATCAGGAAGGCCGGACCGGCATGCGAATAAAAGGCATAGGCCACCATTCCCAGGCTCAGGATATATCCCAGTGATCCGATCACCAGCAATGTCTTTCTGCCCAACCGGTCGATCAGGTACAGGCCTACGAATGTAAAGGCCAGGTTGGTGCCGCCGATGGCTATGGAATTCAATAAAGAGTCTTTTGCGGCAAGGCCGGCCCGTTCCAGGATCTCGGGCGCATAGTACAGGATAAAATTGATGCCTGATACCTGATTGAAGAAAGCGACCATGAAAGCCAGCCATAAAACCCTGTTGTACTTCGGGCTGAAGATACCCGACTTGGTTGTGTTAGCCATTTCATGCAGATAACTATCCTTGATCGTCGCGATCTCTGCATCCACGTTCTCAACGCCCAGGCGGGTCAGTATCTTTTTCGCCGTACCGTCGTCCTTACGATTGGTCAGCAGCCAGCGCGGACTTTCCGGCACGCCTACTACCAGTATGGAATAAATAAGTGACGGAACTGCCAGTGCGCCCAGCATCCAGCGCCAGTCGTTGGCGCCGCCAACACCCTGCAGGAAGTAATTGGAAAGAAAAGCGATCAGGATACCGAAAACAATATTGAATTGATACAGGGCCCCCAGCCTTCCCCTGTTGGATCGTGTAGTGATCTCCGAAATATAGGTAGGTGCCGCTACCGACGATACGCCGATACCGAGTCCGCCGATGAAGCGGAAGAAGGAGAAGGTGTAAGGGTCCGGTGCCAGCGCGGTGCCAAGGGCAGACAGACTGAAAAAGATACCGATCCACACCAGCACTTTCTTGCGTCCATACTTTTGTGTAGGCAGGCCACCGAAAATAGCACCGACCACAGTTCCCCACAACGCCATGGACATGATGAAAAAGCCATGGAAAAGGGGAGTGGTATGCCAGAGTTCTTTGATCGGCAGGTTGGCTCCTGAAATGACCACCGTATCAAATCCGAAGATAAAGCCGGCCAGGGCAGCAGTCAGCGAGATGCGCATTACATAGCCGGAAGCCTTGCGTGCATTCTGTTGATATAAGAGCGTTTCTTCAGGTGATTTTGTCTCTATAAACATGTGTTTGGTTTTTATCCTCCGGCTACCATTAGCAGTACCGGAACGATACCTGAATTTACAGTTCCTGACGATGGTTCGGAAAATTATTTCTTGTTTCATTTCAGGGGATTATTTTTAAGATTCATTTCAACACCTACCAGTATGACCAGGCTTGCTTTTCTTCCTCTTATCATGATAGCATCGCTCGTGCTCTCCAGCAACAGCGAATCTCCCGTAACGAAAATTGCTGCAGTTCCGGAAGCGATGATCAAGACAGGTGCGGACCAGACAGAAAAATACCTGCCCCTGCTCAAAGGAAAACGGGTAGGCATCCTGGGTAACCAGACTACGGTCATCGGCAAAAAACACCTGGTGGATTCACTGCTGAAACGGGGTGTGCAGATCGTAAAGGTTTTTGGTCCGGAACACGGCTTCCGCGGGAATGCCTCCAACGGCGACCCGGTGAAGGATGAGGTGGACAGCGCCACCCGCATCCCCATCATTTCACTCTATGGCAGAAAGCGCAAGCCTACGGCGGAAGACATGGCTGATATCGACATCATGATCTACGACATACAGGATGTGGGCTGCCGTTTTTATACCAATATCAACACGCTCGCCGACATCATGGAGGCCTGCGCGGAATACAAGAAGGAGCTCCTCATTCTCGACAGACCGAATCCCAACGGTTATTTTGTGGACGGACCGGTCCTGGATATGAAGCTGGTCTCCGGCATCGGAAGGTTCCCCATTCCCATCACCCATGGCATGACCATCGGCGAGTTTGCCAAAATGATCAATGGCGAAGGCTGGCTTCCCCATAAAATGACCTGCAAGATCAACATCATCCCGGTGGCGAATTACCGGCACGATATGCCCTATACCTTACCGGTAAACCCTTCGCCCAACCTGAACACCCCTCAGTCCATTCTTCTCTATCCTTCCATGTGCCTGTTCGAAGGCACGAATATCAATTATGGCCGGGGTACCTATTTCCCGTTTACCGTATTAGGCAGCCCGCAGCTGAAAGGTCAGTATTCCTTTTCCTTTACGCCCGTTGGGCTGAAGGGTATGTCGGAAAACCCTTTGTACAAGGATCAGGTCTGTTACGGCATCGACCTGCGAAACTATGACGTGAACCTGCTGCGCAAAAGTGGTAAGATCAATATCCAGTGGCTGATGGAACTATATAAGGCATCACCTGATAAGGAGAAGTTCTTCGACTACAAGCAACACCCGGCTATCGGCAATATTGATTTCCGCACCGGTGATTCCAACTTCAGGGAGCAGATCAAGAACGGCGTTTCCGAAGAGGAGATCCGTAAGAGCTGGGAACCTGGTCTCAGCAACTATAAGAAGATGCGGAAAAAGTATCTGATCTACGGTTAAGAGTCCACCGTCCACCGTCAACGGTCCACAGGCGTGAACTATAATTTTTGCCAGGTTGCTTAAGACATCAGCTCCCTCGCGTGCTACTTTATCACAGCGACACTGCTCACGGAGATGGCTTCGCCATGACCGCTTCGCGGTTTATTATTTCGCCCGGAGCTAAGGAGCAAAGGAGAAATGCTTCCCTGCTGTCATCAACTAATCCTTCATTCCATCCGGCGTAGTTGAGCCACGGAGACACTGCGGCTCAGAGGGACACGGAGCTAATTAGTCAATTAGTTGATTAGCTAATGAAAAAGCCGGTTTACAGTTTGTCCCTCCATCCCGAAGGCTGTTATCCCGACAAAGGAGGGATCTTTTACGATCAGGCTATCATAGGTCAAGCAGCATAATAGTTCGGACCGTCATTGCGAGGGCACCGAAGCAATCTCGCTTTCGGTCTACCTATCATACAACCTGACAGCCATCCCAACCTGACCGTCATTGCGAGGACGAAGCAATTCCCATGACCTTCAGGCTGCCTTTTTACCTTCTTCAATTCTCTTCTTCTTACCTCATTTTCCTCTAGGAAAGGGCTTCCCCATTTCGTATCTTTATAGTCATGTTATTACAGCGTTTTACTATATCAATTTCCATTACCTCTTTCCCTACTGGATTGTACCCAGAGACTACGGGGAAACAACGGGGTAACAACGCAGTAACTACGGGTAAAGGTTGCTTTGGCCCCCCTTCTTTCTCCTCACTTCCATAAGACTTCCATTAGATCTCCATTAGGCTGCCCCGGACCCTCCAAGAAGGAGGTAGGGAACTCCCATGCCTTAGGATGGGATTAGCCATTGGATTTTCCTGAAGGGGACAGGACTGATCACTAGATGGTCTGTATTGTGGAGGGGAAAGGAGGTGGGAGAAGTTGTAAAGGGGCTCTATTTATTCACTTTCTATCTAGTGGTTGACAGTTGGAGGCTTTGTAACTGTGTACTTTACTAAAGGTTTTAGGAATGGATTCTTCCTACTTTTGATTCAGCGTATTGACAGTCTGAAGGTGCAGGGGATTGCTTCGTCCTACGTCCTCGCAATGACGGTCTGGTTGGAAAAGCGGTCAGTCATTATGATAGTTAGTGCTTCAAAGCGAGATTGCCACGCTGCGCTCGCAATGACGGTCCGAACTTAGGTACTGACTATCACTACGATAGCTTGGCCGTATAAGATCCCTCCTTCGTCGGGATGACAAAAGAAGATAAGGGATGACAGCCTGAGGGTTGGAAGTATCAAACTATTAGCTCGCTGTTACATTGGCACATTGGCACATTGGCAATCGGCATATTTCCTTCGTGCTTCTTACTGCCCTCGAGTCTTTGTGGTTCCACCTACGCCGCTGGATGAGAGGAATGATTGATGTAAGAAAACAAATCAGAAATCAGACATCCTACATCAGACATATTAATGCCCTATATTGGTTCTTCAATTCCTTTACCATGCGCATTGTTCTACTACTCCTATTTGCGGCTATAAGCGCCGGCGCCCTGGCCCAGGAACCTTTGATCACGAATATTCCGGCCCGGAAAACGCAATCACTCAACGGTACCTGGCACTATATCATGGACCCCTATGAGATGGGCTTTTATGATTACCGTTATAAGGAGCGAAAGGAGAATGACCGGGAGGCGTACTGGAATTCGGATGTGCCCGATAATAAGACCGACCGGAAAGAGCATGGCTATAGTAATAAGTATACACTTCGGGTGCCGGGTGACTGGAATTCCCAGGGAGCGAAGTTTCTGTATTACGAAGGAACGGTCTGGTATCAGCGAAGCTTTGATGTCAATTTACCTCCTTCCGGTGAAAGGGCCTTTTTGTATTTCGGTGCCGTAAATTACAGGGCCGATGTATACCTGAACGGCCATAAGCTGGGGATGCATAAGGGAGGCTTTA
>DATAHC010000089.1:0-3707 GCA_036263415.1 Flavisolibacter sp. | reverse complement strand
TCCTGAACAATCATCAAAGAGGTATTGGGGGGTATCCGTCCCATATTTTCAGCTACCATTACCAGGACATGTTCCGGATTACTCTCATCCATTTTTAAGGTGTACGTGATAGGACTGGCCGACAATCTTTTCTGCGAGAGGATCAACTGTCCATCTAGGTACACGCTTATAGTATCGTTATCGATCTCACCATTATCATACAGTCGTATCATGATCTCATCACTGGAAACGGTGAGGGATTGTGTCAGTTCATTCTTACGAGCTCTGGTGGTAACAGGTATGGTGATCCTTGGCTTTTCAACCGGCTTTTCCGTATTGATTGAAGTTGTTCTGCGGGTATTTAATAAAGTGTCTTCCTTGGGTTTGCTGACCATAACCGGAGGCTTGGTAACCGGAGGTTTAGCAACTGGTGGCTTTTTGACAGCAATGCCAGGAACAGTTTTAACAGGGGGGCGCGAGGTATTTTTTACCGGAGGCTTTGAAACTGGTTTTCCTGAACTCGTATCAGGCGTTCTCAAAGAAGGCGAATTCCTTAAAAAGGGCTCCACATAAAAATCGGATTGCGTTACCCGCCTTAAAAAGACTGTACCGCTTCCACAATCACCCCATTTACCATTATTCTTTGGATTTCTGCGGTCTTCCGATTTTCCCAGATAAGTCCCTTCCAGAAATTCTTCCCTTCCGGATTTGGTATAGGTAAAGCGATAATTCATCAGGCAGGTCCCATTTCCAGCCATATTTCGAACTTCTACCGTACGGAGCTCCTGTATACTGAAGGATTTATTAAGATTGGAAAAATTACCGGTCATGGTCGATTTTCCATAAAAACGAGTATCCAGGTAAGAATAGGAAACACCACTAACCAGCTGCTTCTTTTTTTGCTGAACCTGGAACTCAAGGCGGTATTGCTCACCCGATTCTGTAATGAAATACCCTTTCCAGATGCCAGTCAGATCCTGGCTCCAGGAAAATACCGGAATACCGGCAAGAAGTAGAATTAATACCAAAATTCGTTTCATAGCTGCAGTCATCGCCCTGTGAAATTAAATATTAACGGTTTCAGATGGCCGGTACTCTAGTATAGTTTTGTTAATTTTGCCGCTCTTTATGAGCGAAAATATAAATATAACGCTACCCGATGGCTCCATTCGCCAATACGAAAAAGGAGTAACAGCATTGGACATAGCGAAGTCGATTTCTGAAGGTTTGGCCCGCAAGGTACTGGCAGCTGATATCAATGGAGAGGTTTGGGATGCTACCCGGCCCCTGACGCAGGATGCTGCCCTGAAATTACTGACCTGGGACGATGATAAAGGAAAAAACACCTTCTGGCATTCCTCAGCTCACCTAATGGCAGAGGCTATAGAAAGTATGTTTCCGGGTGTGCGATTCTGGGTTGGGCCTCCACTTGAAAATGGCTTTTATTACGATGTGGATCTGGGCGATCATTCGATCAATGAAGAAGATCTCCGGAAGCTGGAAGTGAAAATGGCCGAACTGGCAAAGCAAAATAATGTTTACCTGCGGAAAGAGATCAGTAAAGCAGATGCCGTTCAGTATTTTTCTGAAAAAGGTGATCCTTACAAACTTGACTTGTTACAGAATCTGGAAGATGGAGGCATTACTTTCTATACACAGGGCGGATTTACAGACCTGTGCAGAGGGCCGCATATACCTTCTACCGGATTCATTAAGGCAATCAAACTGACCAATATTGCAGGTGCTTACTGGAAAGGAGATGAAAAGAATAAGCAGCTGACCCGAATTTATGGGGTTACTTTCCCTTCGCAGAAACAGCTGGATGAATACCTGCAGATTCTGGAGGAAGCCAAGAAGCGGGATCACCGGAAGCTGGGTAAAGAGTTGAGTATTTACACCATGGATGAGGATGTTGGGCCAGGATTGATCATGTGGCTGCCTAATGGTACCGTCATTATTGAAGAATTGGAAAAGCTGGCAAAGGAAACAGAACAGGAGGCAGGTTATAAAAGGGTAGTAACCCCGCATATTGCTAAGGAAAGCATGTACTTAACCAGCGGGCATCTTCCATACTATGCAGACAGTATGTACCCCCCGATGGAACTGGAAGGTGAGAAGTATTACCTCAAATCCATGAATTGTCCGCACCATCATAAAATATTTGCTGCGGAATCTAAAAGCTACCGAGACCTTCCTTACCGCATTGCGGAGTATGGAACCGTATACCGGTATGAACAGAGCGGTGAATTATTCGGACTGATGCGCGTCCGCTGTCTCCATATGAATGATGCGCATATCTACTGCACCAAGGAACAGTTCAATGATGAATTCAGGGCGGTAAACGACATGTACCTGAAATATTTTAAAATATTCGGGGTGGACAAATACGTGATGCGTTTATCATTGCATTCTCCAGAAAAGCTGGGTATTAAGTATGTGAATGAACCGGAATTGTGGAAAGAGACCGAGGAAATGGTTCGGAATGTATTGAAAGAATCCAATATTCCTTACGTTGAAGTACAGGACGAAGCGGCTTTTTATGGTCCCAAGATAGACGTTCAGATCTATAGTGTCATCGGAAGGGAATTTACACTGGCCACCAACCAGGTAGATTTTTCACAGGGAAGGAGCTTCAAATTACACTATACGACTCAGGATAATACAATGGATACACCGTTGATCATTCATAGAGCCCCCTTGGGCACCCATGAACGCTTTATCGGGTTTCTGCTGGAGCACTATGCCGGTAAATTGCCTGCCTGGCTGGCCCCTGTTCAGGTGAAGATCCTGCCGATCAGCGACAAGTTCCTGGACTATTCGAAAACTGTTCTCAATAAATTAAAAAAAGCAGATATTCGTGCGGAGATTGATGACCGGCAGGAAAAGATTGGACGGAAGATCAGGGATACGGAAATGCTTAAGATTCCGTATATGCTGGTGATAGGAGAGAAAGAAGTCGCTGAAAATAAAGCCTCTGTCCGCCTTCAGGGTAAAGGAGATCTCGGATCCAGAAATGTGGATGAATTTTTGCAGGAGCTGGTGAGTGAGATCCGGGAAAGAAGAGCAGATTGATATACTAATTTCGACAGTTACGTAAAATAAAAAAAGTAAACGCTCCACTGAGTTCCCTGTAAGTCGACAGCGGAAGGTGGAAAAACAATTATGGCATTACCTAATAAAGGAGGATTCCGACCTGGTGGAGGTGGATTCAATCGTGGAAGATTCGCACCTCGCAGAGAAGCAGAACACCGTATTAACCATCATATCAGAGTACCGCAGGTACGATTGGTGGGCGACAACGTTACCGTTGGCGTTTATTCCACTCAGGAGGCGATGAAAATGGCCCAGGACCAGCAGTTGGATCTGGTAGAAATTTCACCGCAGGCCGATCCCCCGGTTTGTAAAATCATCGATTATAATAAATTCCTTTACGATAAGAAGAAGAAGGAAAAGGAGATGAAGGCAAAAGCGAAAACCACCGAGATGAAGGAAATTCGCTTTACGCCCAATACGGATGATCATGACTTTGATTTTAAATCCAAACATGCTGAAAACTTCCTGAAAGAAGGAAATAAGGTGAAAGCCTATGTGCAGTTCAAGGGACGTGCCATACAATTCAAGGATCGGGGAGAATTACTGTTATTGAAATTTGCCGATCGCCTGAAAGAAGTAGGTCAGCTGGAAAGCATGCCTAAACTGGAGGGTAAAAGAATGCTGGCTATTTTTAC
>DATAHC010000088.1:0-10255 GCA_036263415.1 Flavisolibacter sp. | reverse complement strand
TCGCCGGTTCAAAGCCATGGAAGTCAAGGCGCTAAGTCAGGGTACGAAGCTGCAGGATTTGACACTAGAGCAAATGGATGCCATCTGGAATGATATCAAACATAAAGATTGAAGTTAATTCCCATACAAAGCTATCTGCCTAGAAGAAGCTTATTGTTTTTTGCAACGGCTGTGTTTCTGTTGTCCCTGATTACCTCCTATTATTTCAGGATTCAGCCTTCCGTAGAACACCAACATAATTTGCTGGAGAATTATGTACAGACACAACAGCAGGATGCAGGTGCCCTGCTCAGTGATTCCAGCCTGATGCACAAGCTGATCATCAAATCCGAAACCCTGGAAGAGTTTCAGAAAATTGAGCGGAAAAGCTATGGCGTATTCCTTTTTGCTGAGACGATATCCGAAAATCAGGACCTGCTTTTCTGGAATAATCAAAAGATACTACCTCCGGATGCCGATTTCACCTTGAAAGACGGTTCCTATTTCCAACACCTGGCCAATGGTTACTATGTAGTGATGAAGCATACCCTGCAACTTCAGGGGATGAGCAATAATGTTATCGCCTACATCCTGATTCCGGTACTGAATCAATATTACCTGCCAACAGACTATCTGTCAACCCGGTTTGTTCACGATCCGGATGCCATAAAGAAGATTTCACTGGCGGAATCTCCTACAGAGTACCCGATCCGGTCCGTTGATAATAAGATCCTGTTTTATATCAAGCGGGTAGCCCATACCAATATTGCTACTCAGGATACGGTCAGCATATTGCTCAGGATTGCGGCCCTCATTTTTCTGCTGGTATATATTCATATTGTGGCTGATGCTATTGTAAGGAATACAAGGGCATTGAAGGGCATTCTGTTTTTGGTGGGGATTTTAATGATCTGCCGGATGACCTTATACTTGTATCCGCAGATCTTTACATTTCGCCAGTTTCAGCTATTCGATCCCCTTATATATGCCAGCAATGCTGTCAACCGGTCCCTGGGCGACCTATTGATCAATGCGATCATGCTATGCTGGATCATTTTGTTTTCCTGGTACAATATAGGTCCCATCAAAAAGATGCCTTCCTTTATGAAAGGAACAAAGGCCTATGCTATAGGGATACTGGCTTTATTTTTCCTGGTATTCAGCACTTTTCAGTTTGCGAATGTAGTAAAAGGCCTGGTTGCTGATTCCAAGATCTCCTTCAATGTCACGGATTTTTTCAGCCTGAATATCTATACCGTTGTAGGATTCATTGTTTTGGCGCTTCTGTCACTGACCTACTATTATTTTACGCGGCTTTTATTTCGGTTCATCTTTCCGGCCTTTAAAGATCATTATATCTATATATACTTCTTTATGGCGCTGGTAGGACTGGTCTTTCTCACGTTCCGCTCCGGGAATGAGATTGTACTCTTCCATCTGCCGGTTTTATTATGGCTGGTTATTTATACCCTTCTGGTCAGTGAAGAAAATTTCATCATCAATCGCTTCCGCATTACGGTGGCCGGAGTCCTTTTCTGGATTTTTGTATTCTCTGTTTCATTGGCGGTCATTATTCTTCAGGGCAACCGGCAGAAGGAAATAAGGACCCGGAAGGGCATAGCGGAAAAATATGATCAGCTGACGGATCCTGCCGGTGAGCGTACGCTGAGTATAGCCATAACTTATCTGGATAACCGCTACCTGCTGTACAATTTCGACAGGTTCCGGAACGATGTGCAAAACCGGTTTTTACGGGATAGCATCATCGGAGAGAATTTCCGTGGATACATTAACCGGTATGATACCCGTATCTATGTATTTGATTCGCTGAACAGGCCTGTACATAATGATGATCCGGCAACATTCGCCGAATTGAATACCATCTTCTCCCTTCAGAGCAAACCGACCGGTATTCCTGATCTGTATTATCATGAGACCTCCTTTGATCATTTTACCTACATAACCAAGAGGACTGTAAAAGACTCCAGCGCCTTTGTGGGTTCATTCTTTATTATTTCCACACCAAAGCAATACGGTACTTCAGATGAACTATACCCCGAGCTGTTCCGAAGGGTAAACAGCAATGATGCGGAATATTCACCGGTCTATTCCTATGCTATTTACAATAAGGGCTTGCTGATAACTTCTTCAAGCAAATACCCTTTTCAGATAACGCTTACGCCGGATCAGATACCTAAGAGCGAATTTGAGCAAAGGGTCAATGATGGGTATGATGAGCTATGGTATAAAGCCGGTAATACAAAGATTGTATTGGTTTCAAAGAAGCAGGACTCATTGATCGAAAGCATTACGCTATTTTCTTATCTCTTTTGCGCGTTTCTTTTCATGGTAGGCTTTATCCAGGTCATTGCCGTATTGCTGAAAGTATTCAGTTCCGGCACCACCTTGAATTTATTTGCCCGTTTGAATATCCGGTCACAGATTCACGGCACCGTGATTTTTATCAGTGTACTTTCTTTCCTGATCATTGGTGCTGCTACCATCTCATTTTTTATTGCGCGTTATAACAGGAATAATATTGATAAGCTAAGCCGGACTTCCAGTATTATGGTAAAGGAAATGCAGAAGCATCTGACAAGAGATGCCACCTTCCGTGACAGTGTGGATGTTACGGATTCTGCTTATCTGTTCGAATTGGGAAGACTGGTTAATGATGTGGCTGACATTCATAATGTGGATGTGAACGTGTATGACCTCCAGGGCAATCTGGAAGTAACATCCGATGAAAGAATCTACAGAAAGGGTATTTTAAGCAATAAGATGCATCCGCTGGCATTTTTTCATCTTAGTCGTTTACGCCAGGTGCAGCGTGTACAGGAAGAAAACCTGAGCACTTTAAACTACCTGAGCAGCTATTCGGCGGTGCGGGATGAAAAAGGAGAAGTGAAGAAGTATCTGAACATTCCGTATTTCTCTTCCCAGTTGGATCTTAAGCAGGAAATTTCCAATTTTCTGGTAACCATCATCAACCTGAATGCCTTTATCTTCCTGATTGCAGGTGTGATTGCCTTATTTATTACCAATAAGATCACACAGACGTTCTCTGTTATTGGTGCGAAAATGAGGGACATTACTCTGGGTAAGACCAATGAGGAAATTGTATGGAACAGGAATGATGAAATCGGAGAGTTGGTCACACAGTATAATAAAATGGTGGGTGAGCTGGAGAAAAGTGCTCAGGCCCTGGCCAAAAGCGAAAGGGAAGGGGCCTGGAGGGAAATGGCAAGACAGGTGGCGCATGAGATCAAAAATCCGTTGACGCCGATGAAACTGAGCATTCAATACCTGCAGAAGGCGATCAACAGCAACCAGTCCAATGTTAAAGAGCTGACCACGAATGTGGCCAATACATTAATTGAACAGATCGATCACCTTTCCAAGATTGCGGCTGACTTTTCGCAGTTTGCCAATATTGGTATCCGCAAAGTGGAGTTGATGGATCTGCACCAGGTTATCGGATCGCTGATTGATCTGTATGATACCAACCCAAGGGTAACGCTGGAATGGCAAAAGGTTCCCGGAAGTATCATTTTGAAAGCGGATAAAACACACATGAACCGCTTGTTCACCAATTTGCTGGCCAATGCCGTGGAGGCCTGTGCCGGTAGCGATGACTGCCGGATCCGGATTGTGGAAGAAAGATTGGAAAGAAAGGCGGTGATCCGGATCATCGATAACGGCGAAGGAATTCCCGAAGACATGCAGTCCAAGATATTCACGCCCAATTTTACCACGAAAACATCAGGTACCGGGTTAGGTCTGGCCATGTGTAAAAGTATCGTGGAGCAGGCGCATGGTACCATCTGGTTTGAAACGGAAGAGCACCAGGGAACAACCTTCTATATCGAATTGCCGATCATCAGCTGATGCCTCTGATTCGTTTCCTGTTCGCCAGAAAAGCCTCAAATTCAGAGAGGGTAAAGCTACTCAGGTTTCTGTGAGAGGGTAGTCCTCCTTTCTGTGCTACGAGAACACCATACCGGATATTATGGAATTCTTCTATAGTATGGGCATCAGGATTGATGGATAGCAGAACTCCTTTTTCCAATGCATAATCGACCCAGCGCCAATCCATGTCCAGGCGACTGGGACTGGCGTTGATCTCAATGACTACCTGATGTTCGGCGCAGGCGTCAATGATCTCTTTATGGTTTACAGGATATCCTTTTCTTCTCAGTAATAATCGTCCGGTCATATGACCCATTATGGTCGTATAGGGATTTGTAATGGCGCCGATAAGCCGCTTCATGGCCTTATTCTCATCCATATCCAGATTACTGTGCACCGAGGTGATAACAAGATCAAAGCCTGCCAGTATCTTATTCTCATAATCCAGTGCGCCATCATTCAGGATATCGCATTCTATGCTCTTGAAGATTCTGAAAGGGGCCAGCTTTTCATTGAGCTGGTCGATATACCGGTGCTGCTCCCGTATCCTTTGCTCTGTAAGTCCATTGGCATAAAAAGCCGCCTTGGAATGATCGGATATGACCAGGTATTCAAAACCCAACCGTATCAGTTCATCGGCCATTTCTTCCAGTGTGTTGCTGCCGTCACTCCAGTTGCTGTGCGAATGGATCAATCCTTTGATATCTTTTACCTGTACCAAATGCTCAAGATCCATCGTTCTGGGTTGGGCAAGTAGGGAAGGGTTTTCTCTCAGATAAGCGGGAATGAATGGTACTGTTACCGATTCAAAAACGGCGCTTTCAGATGAGTAGGTCCTTTCTTCCGGCTGCAACTTCTTCCAGGCTTCCAGAAACAATTCACTGCTGCTGGTTTCGATCAGTTTCTGGTAAAATTCATTTTCTGTAGTAAGGTGAAAGTTTAACTTCAATGCGTTTTCAGCGCTGAAGGTTACCGCTTCATTCGATTCGGATAATAAGGTTAGATCAGCCTTGGTTAAAAAAGGTTTGAGATGAGTTGCCGGAAGGGTAGTGACCCATTCCAGTTCATGAATGATTTCAGCCTGGCGTCGAAAATCTCCGGTCAGCTCAAACAGCGTGTTGGGAAAGGATGAGGATAGTTTTTCCTGAAAGGCCAGCGCAAAAGCTTCCACTTTCGCGTAAAGATATTTTCCGGCGTTCTCCAGTTGAAAGGAAATGGAATCTATAATGTTTTGCTGGGTCTTTTCACCAAATCCTTTAGCCTGGGCAATTCTGTTTTCCCGGCAGGCCTTATCTAAATCATCCAACGTATCAATTTGCATCTCCTTCCATAACATATGGATCTTTTTAGGCCCCAGCCCCTTTATATTCATCATTTCTAAAACTCCTGTTGGTGTTTTAGAAATATATTCCTGTAAAACGCCGAGTTCACCGGTATCTAATAGTTCAATGATTTTAGTCCCTACACTTTCTCCGATTCCTTTTATCTGATAGATCTTATCCTTCGGAGTACTTGTAATCTCCATAGGCAGCTTCTCTAAAGTGAATGCTGCCGATGCATAGCTTTTAGACTTGAAGGAATTTTCACCATGGATATCCATCAGTTTTGCTAATAATGAAAATTGGTCGGCTAAAGCGTAATTATCCATAGTTACCTCCATCTGTAAGTATAAAAATCGGGTATTTAAAATATTGATACGATACTAAGGGCGACGCATGAAGATACAAAACTAGGTAGAGGTCGCAGCCCTCAAAAGGAGGGGCATAAAAAAAGTCCCGATGAATCGGGACTTACTATAACTCTAAAAGTTATTTCCTTATTTCTTCTTAGCAGCTGTTTTCTTAGCGGCTGCTTTTTTCGGAGCTGCTTTTTTAGCGGCTGCTTTCTTTGGAGCTGCTTTTTTAGCGGCTGCTTTTTTTGGAGCGGCTTTCTTAGCGGCTGCTTTTTTTGGGGCTGCTTTTTTAGCGGCGCCTTTTTTTGCTGTTGCCATGTTTTTGAATTTTAATGGTTAGTAATAAAAATATAACGATAGTAAAATTATAAACTAATTTTTAACTATCAAAGTTTTTTACTAAACAATCCAAAACATTACTAACAAGTTATGCGCCGGCTTGAACATCAGAAACGGGAGCTTCCACTTCAGAAACAGAAACAAATGTTCTGTCTTGTCTTCCTTTTCTGAATTCAACAACACCATCAGTCAATGCAAACAGGGTGTAGTCTTTTCCAACTCCGACATTCTTACCAGGATGGTAAACCGTACCGCGTTGACGTACGATGATGTTACCGGCAATAGCAGGCTGGCCACCAAATATTTTTACACCCAAACGTTTGCTGTTCGAGTCACGACCATTTTTTACACTGCCTTCACCTTTTTTATGTGCCATGAGAATGAATATTTAATGCTTAAGAATTTTTATCTGCACAGATCCCCGGAAAGGAACTGATTAAGCGATATCGCTGATTTTGATTTTTGTATAATGCGTACGGTGTCCCAATTTTTTACGGAACCCCTTTCTGCGTTTTTGCTTGTAGGCAATTACTTTGTCTCCTTTCACATGATCCAGGATTTCAGCGCTTACTTTTACTTTAACGTTGCTGAAAGTCAGGTTGCCATTGTTATCTGCAAGAACAACATCAGAAAACTCTACTTTATCGCCGGTTTTGCCACCAACATTGGGAACAAATAAAGTTTGGTCTTTTTCAACCTTAAACTGCTTACCGGCTATTTTTACTACTGCGAACATAACGGTTCAAAAATTAGGTGGGCAAAGGTAAGGGGAAAAATTCATCCTGCCAACAAAACCCGCCTGTTTACGCCTATTTTGGGAAGCTCTTAACCTGTATTCTGTATATTCGTGCCGTTTTGCGCTTGCCATGAAAATAAAATCATTCTTAGCGAAGCCTTTTGCCTCCTATATATATAATAAAACCCGGAAGGGCTGGGCTACTGCCTTGCAGGACCAGGACCTGATTCTGAAGGAATTGCTGAAAGTAGCAAAAACGACAGAGTTCGGTAAAGATCATCATTTACAGGAGGTTACTACCTATGAGGAATTCAAAAAGGCCGTTCCGATCCGTGATTATGAGGCGCTGAAGCCCTATATCGAAAAAATAAAGGAAGGAAAACATAATATCCTCTGGAAGGGACAGCCAATTTACTTTGCCAAGACCTCAGGGACCACCAGCGGTGTGAAGTACATTCCCATTTCCAAGGAGTCCATTCCCAATCATATCAATACGGCCCGGAATGCTTTACTATGTTATATGGCCGAAACGGGTAATTCCTCTTTTGCCGATGGTAAGCTCATATTTCTTTCCGGATCTCCCGAACTGGAACGTATTGGTGGCGTACCTACGGGCAGATTGAGCGGAATAGTGAACCATCATATTCCAAAATATCTGAGATCCAATCAATTACCTTCTTATGAAACGAATTGCATTGAGGATTGGGAAACCAAACTGGATAAGATCGTTGAAGAAACGATAGACCAGAATATGACCCTGATCAGCGGAATTCCCCCCTGGATGCAGATGTATTTTGACCGCCTTACCGAGAAAAGCGGTAAAAAGATCAAGGACCTGTTCCCTAATTTTTCCGTCCTGGTGCATGGCGGGGTGAATTTTGAACCCTATAAGGCAAAGCTTTTTGAATCCATAGGCAGAAAGATAGACGCTATCGAAACCTTTCCAGCCTCTGAAGGATTTTTTGCCTTTCAGGATACGCAGGAAGCCGAGGGATTATTGCTCAATACGAACAGCGGGATCTTTTTCGAATTTGTACCGGCGGGTGAGATCTTTAATGAATCGCCCACGCGTTTGTCCCTGAAGGATGTACAAATAGGCGAAAACTACGCGCTCATTATTAATAATAATGCCGGCCTGTGGGGATATAACCTGGGTGATACCATAAAATTTCTCAGCACCAATCCCTATCGGATTGTGGTCACCGGACGCACCAAGCATTTTATATCCGCATTCGGCGAGCACGTGATCGGAGAAGAAGTGGAACAGAGTTTGCTAAAGGCGGCAGAGAAAGAAGGCCTGCGCATCACAGAGTTCACCGTAGCTCCCATGATCCAGCAGGGAGAAGGTAAAAGCTTTCACGAATGGTTTATTGAATTTGAAAACGAACCATCTGACCTGTCCGGCTTTGCCCTTCTCGTAGATAATAACCTTCGGACGAAGAATATATATTACGATGACCTGATTACCGGAAACATCCTGCAGCCGTTGCGCATTAATGTGGTACGGAAAAACGGGTTCATCGATTATATGAAATCGATAGGAAAATTAGGCGGGCAGAATAAGGTGCCACGGCTGAGTAACGATCGTAAGATCGTAAATGAACTGGCCCGGTGGACCATTCAGCAGCAGGCAGAACCAACGGTGGATTAATATTCCATCTGATTCTTCATCAAATAACTAACTTGACATTTTACATTCAGCATGAATCAACTTCCGGTTAAACGCATCGCCCTATTTGGTTCAACAGGCTCTATCGGAACGCAGGCACTGGAAGTGATTGCGCAGCATCCTGATCTGTTTTCTGTAGAAGTACTGACCTGCAACACCAATGAAGATTTGCTGATCGAGCAAGCCATTCGCTTTCGCCCCAATATGGTGGTGATAGGGGATGAACTGAAATACGCAAAAGTTAAAGAGGCGCTGTCTTCAACCGATTGTAAGGTATTTGCAGGGGAGAAGGCACTGGAAGAAGTAGCCTCTTTGGATGTATACGATCTTATGCTGGCCGCTATCGTTGGCTATGCGGGACTGAAGCCCACCCTCAACGCCATCAATGCCGGTAAGGCCATTGCACTGGCCAATAAGGAAACCCTGGTGGTTGCGGGAGATATCGTCATGCGCACCGCTATTGAAAAAAGAGTACCGATCATACCGGTGGACTCGGAGCATTCTGCCATATTTCAATGCCTGGTAGGGGAGATGAGAAACCCGATCGAAAAAGTAATTCTGACAGCATCAGGCGGACCCTTTCTGGGTAGGAAGCCCAACTACCTGCTGAATGTAAAGAGGGAACATGCCTTGCAGCACCCCAACTGGAGCATGGGAGCTAAGATCAGTATCGATTCTGCAACCCTTATGAATAAAGGATTGGAAATGATTGAGGCGCGCTGGCTTTTCAACCTGAAGCCGGAACAGATCGAAGTGGTGATCCATCCTCAAAGTATAATCCATTCCATGGTACAGTTTATGGATGGAAGTATCAAAGCGCAGATGGGACTACCGGATATGAAGCTGCCCATTCAGTATGCCTTGGCGTTCCCGCAGC
This sequence comes from Flavisolibacter sp., assembly GCA_036263415.1. Taxonomy (GTDB): domain Bacteria; phylum Bacteroidota; class Bacteroidia; order Chitinophagales; family Chitinophagaceae; genus Flavisolibacter. The sequence goes on along the minus strand of DATAHC010000088.1, from coordinate 1,074 downwards.
GAATCGCTAACGAATTTCCAAGATGTGATTTCCGGAAGGTCCGGAATTTGACTTTTGAAGAACCGGATCTGCGCACCTTCAGGAACCTTTCTCTGGCTATGGAGGCGCTTGAAAAAGGTGGTAATCTCCCCTGCGTCATGAATGCGGCTAATGAAATTGCGGTCTATGCGTTCCTCCGGAACCGCATTGGTTTCCTGGATATGACCGATGTGATCGAGCGGACCATGAATAATATCCCCTTTCTGAAATCGCCTACACTCGACGATTACTTCGAAAGCGATGGCGATGCCCGGAACTTTGCGGCGGACCTGATCAAGCTCTGATTTTGCATAAGAACTCGTTAAGATTCATCCGGCGGGCCGTCTATTTTATGAGAGGAACAGACATCCTCTTATTTTACAGGATATTTGCAACCACTTATCTTTAAGTGTATTTAATGATTAAAACCCATTTGGGGCCGAAATAAATTATGCTTTTACTTGCCGCAAACAACTGGTCTGCGTTCTTTGCAAATGTTGGACAATTCATCCTGGCTTTTTCAATTCTGGTGGTGCTCCATGAAATGGGCCATTTTCTGCCGGCCAGGTGGTTTGGATGCCGGGTTGACAAGTTCTACCTGTTCTTCAATCCCTGGTTTTCACTCTGGAAAAAGAAAGTAGGAGAAACTGAATATGGATTGGGTTGGATTCCCTTGGGAGGTTATGTAAAAATTGCCGGCATGATCGATGAAAGCATGGATAAAGAACAGCTGAAATTGCCGGCGCAGCCCTATGAATTCAGAAGTAAGCCGGCCTGGCAACGGCTCATTATCATGCTGGGGGGTGTTACCGTGAACTTTATACTGGCACTGGTACTTTTTGCCATGATCCTGTTTGTATGGGGAGAGGAAAGACTGCCGGTGAAAAACCTGAGATACGGCCTTAGTACCGATTCCCTGGCAACAGCTGCCGGCTTGAAAGACGGTGACCTTATTACGGCTGTTAATGGTAAGCCGCTAGTATATATGAATGAACTGCCAAAGGAACTGATGCTTGCCGAGCGCGTTACGTTTAATGTCAATCGGGAGGGTAAGGA
>DATAHC010000087.1:0-4573 GCA_036263415.1 Flavisolibacter sp. | reverse complement strand
CAGGTTCAGGTACACTTCGTCACGGGTAAAGTTCTGGAAGTTTACATAGCTTACGGTAATCGTATAGGGTCCGCCTGGCTGCAGGTTGCCGAAATCGTATTTACCTTCTGATTTGGTAACGGTACGGTAAACTGTTCCGGTTGGAACGTGGGTAACCGTTACCGTAGCGCCAACAAGCGGCTCGTTAGTGTCTCCTTTAACGAAACCGGTAATGCTACTGGTTGTGGATTGTGAAAAAGCATAAGTCGTAGCTAACAGCGTCACCGCCAGCAGGCACAATAGTCTCTTAAGCATATTATGAATTTGTTTTCGGGTGCAAAGAAAGCAATAAAATTAACACAATGAATAGCCAAATATTAACAATTTGCTACCGCTGAAAGACAGTAAAACTGCCTTGAATGCTGCATTTCCGGGTTTCGTAAAGGGTCTGACTTTCAAAGCGGTAAAAAGCAGTGTATTTTTGCAAAAAGAACACGATGCTGAATACGATCGAAAGTGCCATAGAAGATATCAAGGCAGGCAAGCTGGTAGTAGTGGTGGATGATGAGGACCGTGAAAATGAAGGTGATTTTATAACGGCCTCGTCAAATGTTACCCCTGAGGTGATCAACTTCATGAGCAAGCACGGCCGCGGATTGATCTGTGTGGCCTTGCTTGAGGAGCGTTGCGACGAACTGGGACTGGAGCTTATGGTGAATAATAACACGGCCCTCCACGAAACGGCCTTTACCGTTTCCGTAGATCTGCTGGGTCATGGATGTACTACCGGCATTTCAGCGCAGGACCGTTCCAAAACGATCCAGGCACTGATTGATCCGGAAACCAAGCGGGAAGATCTGGGCAAACCCGGTCATATTTTCCCGTTAAGAGCCAAAAAAGGGGGGGTCCTCAGAAGGGCCGGTCATACGGAAGCGGCTGCGGACCTGGCACGACTGGCTGGTTTCGAGCCTTCGGGCGTACTGGTGGAGATCATGAACGATGATGGCTCCATGGCGCGTCTGCCTCAATTGATGGAGATTGCCAAAAAATTTGATTTCAAGATCATTTCCATAAAAGACTTAATTGAATACCGGATCAAACGCGACTCCCTGATCGATGAGATCGTCCGGGTCGATATGCCCACCCAGTTCGGTCATTTCAAGCTGATTGCATTCCAGGAAAAGAACTCCAGTAACGAGCACCTGGCCCTGGTAAAAGGATCCTGGACTCCGGACGAGGCCGTTATGGTCCGTGTCCATTCTTCCTGCTTTACAGGAGATATCCTGGGTTCCCTGCGTTGCGATTGCGGCGAACAGCTGCACAAAGCCATGCAAATGGTTGAAAAAGAAGGTAAGGGAGTGATTCTATACATGAATCAGGAAGGCAGAGGCATCGGTTTGCTGAATAAACTCAGGGCCTACCGGCTCCAGGAGGAAGGATTGGATACCGTTGAGGCTAACCTGCACCTGGGTTTTCAGACCGACCAGCGCGATTACGGTGTGGGTGCCCAGATCCTTCGCCACCTCGGTATCACCAAGTTGCGCCTCATTTCCAACAATCCCAAAAAGCGTGTAGGCCTCATCGGCTATGGATTGGAGATCATCGATAACCTGCCAATCAAGGTCGATCCCAATCCGCACAACGAAAAATACCTGCAGACCAAGCGCGATAAAATGGGTCACGAGATCCGGTAGGGGGGTGAATAGTCAATAGTCAAAAGAGAAATTAGATAGGCTATTAGCTGACGTCCAACGTCTGAAAACTAATATCTGACATCTGAAATCTCTCTATGGTTTCTGCGAACTATCCGGCACCTGCTGTTTAACCTCCGTGGAATCGGCTACGGGTTTCAGCTTCCCCCGTCCTTTGGGTTTCCTTTTAAGGAAAAGCTCTCCCAGCGAATCGAATTCCTTTCCATAGGAAAGGCTGGTGCCATAGCGGCTGGTGGCCGGGTTACCTGCCGGAGTCGTAGCAGCACCCGTCAGGAAATCCACATTCTTTCTGTAGAAAAAGGTAGCCCGCACCGATCCGGTCTTGTTCAGCAGTAACTCCACGGTCACATCCGGGAACAGGCGTACGTCCTGTTGGAAATCCGATTGTATGGGCACATCAAAGGTGCCGCCGATGGTAAAGTTCAATCGCTCGTTGAACAGCGATTTCCCCACCGTTACATTCACGTCCCCCTGGTTGATGCGGAACGAACCGCCCGAGTTGGTACTCACCAGGTTGCGGTTATAGAGGCTTCCGCTGAAGTTCAGCGTCAGGTTGTTCCTTCGGAGTATTTTGGAAAGCAACTCATTCAGCCTTCGGTTCACCTCACTGAACAGCAGGCCTGATAAGGTATTGGAGATCGCTTCACCAAACGGATTGACACTGGTAGCCTGATTCTCGTACGGAGCAAAGCTGTTAAATACGATGAGGTAGGTTACCTGCTTGTTCAGCTCATTCGGATTCTTTTCGATCTGCTGAATACCGAAGGCTATATCCGGCTGCCGGCTGATATTGGGATTGGGAAAATCCAGCTTGAAGGCAAAGTTCGGGGTGAACAATTCTCCTGTTAAGGTGGCTACGACATTCACATTCTCGCGCAGGGAAGAATACGACTTGCCGAAAAGGCCGCCGGCCAGGGGAGCAAAGCTCACTTTTTCTGCCGTGTATATGGCTTCCAGGTGGATATTGGCCTTATACGGATCTCCGTTCCACTCAATATAGTTGTTGGCATTTTCTACCAGTACAAAAGGCTTTTTGAAGATGGACTGGAACGTAAACAGGTAGTTTCCTTTATTGATATTGAAACGCCCGTTGATCGTGAGGGGCGTCGTGGTTCCCGAATTGATGGTCAGGATACCGGTGCCGCGCCCGCGGATAATATCTCCGGTCAGCTCGTCCAGGATCACCTCCATATTCACTAAGGGGTTGGCCGTTACCGTTACATTGAACTTCAGGTTGGTGGCAGAGCCCCTGAACGCGTTCGGATTCATCTCCGTACCGTATTTGCGTTCCACCATAAAGCTGGCCAGCCCGCTTTCCCGGGTGTTGGAAGGTGGCAGGGTAATGTAAGAACTGTCAACGGGAGAGGCCTTGATATCAATATTCATCAGCATATCGCTCTGCGGGCCTACCAGTACAAAGGTTCCTGAACCCCGTGCCCGGCCATAGAATTGCTGATTGTCGTTCGCTGTGGTATTCAGCAGGATCATCCGGTCCGATTCGGATTGCACCACGATGTCATAATCCATATCCGCAAAGCTGTGGTGACGGATATTACCCTTGACGATCGCCGTATTACCCAGTGTGTCCCGCAGCCGGATATTATTCAGATCGATCAGGTCTTTTTTCATCTGGATCTCCGTATCGTCGATCTTATAAAATACCTGTGTAAAATTCACCTTGAAGCCGGCATCCTTTAGCCGAGCCTTAGCCAGGTAATCGCGATTGGCACCTTCCCCGATAATATCTACATCACCGGTGAGGTAACCTTCAATATCAGAGAAAAGAGACCCGAGAAAGCGTTCCAGGTACTTGAGCTGAAAGTTCTTGGGATGCAGGGAAATGCGATCCGTGAAGGCATTCGCGGAATCCTTGAAGTCCATCGCCAGGTCAAAATCGATATGATGGTCGGGATCGATATTGTTCCCCTCGGCCGTAAGCAGACCGGTCTTATTGGTATACCGGGCTTTGGCCTGGATCTGACCGATGGAGTCATTGTCCAGCCGTAATTCATCCGTACGGATCTCCGCCAGCACATTGAATTTGTTCTGGGGGTCCTCCACCACTATAGATCCATGCAGTAATCCTTCCAGGCGTTCTTTCTTAAGGAGGAACGGCGATACGTCGCCCAGGTTCAGGTTGCGCAGATTTACATGCAGATCGTTCCAGTTCCCGATAGCCGAAGGCTGGGTTTCAACCTGGATCTCCTGGTTCGATTCCCGCAATAACAGCTGTCCGTGCACCACGGTATTTCGGCGGAAATTCAGTTCGCCTCCCTGTTCGATAGACCAGCTCTTTCCATTCAATACAAATGAGGAAGGATTGAACAGGATGGTTACGCCATCGCTGAAGGTATTGATCTGTGCAGCAATGCTGGCCTGGTTGATGGTTTGATTGGCGATAGTATTGATGGTTACATTTGAAACATCATTCTGCGCTTCAATGGTGAATGTAGTTTGCGGAAAATTGAGGCTTTCGCTCACAATGGCATTATTCACCTGCCCGGTAAGCGTCAGTTTTTCATACGTTCCGGAACCCTGCAGCTTCACATCGGAAAAATCAAATTGTTTGAAGGAGAACTGCGGTATATCTGCGTCCACGGTCATCGTGTTGGCGGTGGTATTCAGTGATCCGCTGATATGGCTGTTATTGAATCCCGAAAGCCGGCTGTCCACCAGCTTGATATAGTCTTCTACCACTCCTGTGGTAATATCAAAGGTGAAGGTTTGCGGCTTCACATTCAACGGCGCTTTTATATAAGCCGGATAGTACCGGTTCAAAAAACGGGTAAAGGCCTGCGGCAGGGCGTTCAGGTCAAAATTGCCGGTGACGGTCGCATCAAATTCATTGGATCGGGCCCGCAGGGTTTTCAGTCCGTCAATAT
>DATAHC010000086.1:0-8313 GCA_036263415.1 Flavisolibacter sp. | reverse complement strand
CGTAATTCCTGGAAAATAATTGCCTCTGTCTTTTTGCAGGAACGACTGCACCGGTTCAGAAGTCAGTATTCCTTCAGCACCAGGCCTCAGCTCAGCTGGTCCACCGACTCTTTGTGAAACCTCGAGCGGTAGCCGAGGGGTGACATGCCCACTATTTTACGGAATACTTCCCGGAAGGCCTTGTCATCCGTGTATCCTATCTCCTCCATAATCTCATACAGGGTTTTCCTTCCCTTTTCAAGTGCCTGCTTGGCCACTTCAATCTTAACGCGCTGCAGGTATTCCACAGGGGTATTGCCGGTTGCCCTGATAAAGCGACGGTCAAAATTGCGGCGGCTGGTGGCCAGCTGGCCTGCCAGGCGTTCAAAAGAGATCCGCTGATTCAGGTTTTCCTCGATATAGCGCTGGGCTTCCGCGATCAGTTCATCGCCATGCTGCTTTTGTGTTTCAAATATGGCAAAGGGTGATTGTACGGAACGCTCGATATCGATCTGGAATACTTTAGAGCAGTAAATGGCCGTGGCCCGGTCGAAATATTTTTCTACCAGGAACAGGATGAGGTTCAGAAACGAGTAGGCGCCTCCGTTGGTATAGATGCCCTTATTGGCAGTAACCAGTTGATCGATCTGCAGATCGATGCCCGGAAACAAGCGCCGGAAATCAGAGGCCGCATTCCAATGCGTGGAGCAGGTTCTTCCTTCAAGGATCCCGGTTGCAGCGAGTAAAAAAGCGCCGGTGCAAATACTGGCAATTTCCGCTCCCTGCTTATACTGGCACCTTATCCACCCGATCAGGTCATCATTCTCCTGCAGCACCGTATCATAATCATAGGACAGTGAAGGAATCAGAACCAGGTCCGCATAAACAATCTTACGGATATCGGTCGGGTGCAGGGTGAAGAGTCCCTCATGAAGCGGAACACCTGCGTCATAACCCGCTATGCAGATATCCAGCCGGGACGGATTTCCGCAACGTTGCCAGTATCGGTTCGCCCGTGTCAGAATTTCATAGGAGCCAGTCACACTGCTAAGATTAGTGCTGCCGCGCGGGATCACGATCACTGCCTGTTTCATTCGCTCTCTTTTTTTGCAAGATAGTTCGAAACATTGTCCAAATCAACCCGGAAGCCTGTCTATTTCACACCCCTTACCTACCCGTATAAGCCAGTAGGTTTGTCCTTCAGCAATCAAATTTTTATAATCATGGATCGTACAGACTTTACCCGCGCATTTCATGTAGCCGCACCGGCTGATCAGGTTTTCCAGGCGATCAACAGGGTCAGCGCCTGGTGGTCGGAAGATTTTTCGGGGGCCTCGGAACAGCTTCATGATGTTTTTGAGGTCCGTTTCGGAACCGTTCACTATTCCAGGCAAGAATTGGTGGAGGTGGTTCCCAATCGGAGGATCGTTTGGCTGGTGACGGACAGCCACCTGAGTTTTCTGAAGCATACAAATGAATGGAACCAGACAGTGATCAGCTTTGACATCACGCCGGAAGAAGACAGGACAAGACTCGTTTTTACGCACAAGGGTCTCGTACCCACGATGGAGTGCTTCCGGGATTGTTCGAATGGATGGAATCAATACCTCGAACAAAGCCTGCTTCCTTATATCAATACCGGTCAAGGAGATCCCAACGTTCTCCAAAAGGAGATCAGCGAAAAAATGTGACGGTCCTCGGCATATTCAATCAAACAAATCAGAAGATGACAGCAACAACTACACGCACTACAAAAGAGGTGGCCGCCCGTTTTCAGGAGCTGGCCCGCCAGGAAAATTGGTTCGGTATACAGGAAGAACTTTTTTCCGATCAGGTAAAAAGCATCGACCCTCCTCATTCGCCCTACTTCAAGTATGCCGAAGGCAAGGCGTCCGTGCGGAAAAAAGGAGAAGACTTTGTCAGCCGCATCGAAGCGGGTCACGACCGGTTTACTTCAGAACCGATTGTGGCAGCGAATCATTTTGCGGTACAGCGGAAAGTGGACATTACCGTAAGGGAATTCGGAAGGATCCAGATCGATCAGATCATGCTGTATGAGGTGCAGGATGGACAGATCATCTCCGAGCAGTTCTTTTATTGAGGACGGCCTGAAACCGTATTATGCCTTACGGGCACTGTACATACAGCAGATACCAAGGGTCATGGGGCGGCACTGCAATTGGGAATAGCCTACTCCTTCCAGTACTTTAAGGAACTGATCCCGGTCGGGAAAAGCCCGGGCCGATTCGTTGAGGTACTGGTAGGCCCTTTTATTCTGGTTGAAGAGGCGTGCCAGTTGGGGAGCGATCACACCCATGTAGAGATGGTACAGCTGCCGTACTCCCGGAATTCGGGGCTTGCTGAACTCCAGTACCACCAGCTGGGCGCCCGGCTTCAGAACCCGTTTGATCTCGGATAGTCCTTTCTCCAGGTTTTCGAAATTACGGACCCCGAAAGCGACCATCACCCCATCGAAGCTGTTGTCCGGAAAGGCTATAGTTTCCCCGTCACCACTGTATAGTTCAATAGTAGTCCCCAGGTGGATCTCCTGCACTTTTTTGCGGCCGATCTCCAGCATTTTTTCCGAAATATCAATTCCCACGATACGCTTGGGCTGCAGGATCCTGGCCGCCATAATGGCCATATCCGCCGTTCCGGTAGCCACATCCAGCAACTGCGCGGGCTTTTCCTTTTTAAAAAGGCTGATCGCTTTCTTCCGCCAGCGCACATCGATGCCGGCACTCAGAAAGCGGTTCATGAAATCATACCGGGGAGCAATGCGGTCAAACATTTCGCTCACCTGCTCTTTTTTGGAACCTTCTGTAGCAAAGGGCTTGATCTTATCGTGCGAGTAATCGGCCATAGGGCCGCAAAGATAAGCTACAGTCCACAGTCGACGGTCGACAGTTCACCGTTACCGTAGGCCTTCCGCCAGCGGCGGAAGCGTATCTTTGCACCATGGAGATCATCAAGTCGGAATACCAGATCAGCAGCCCTACGGTAGAGCAATGTCCCAAGCCGGACCGGCCCGAATATGCCTTCATCGGGAGAAGTAATGTCGGCAAATCTTCCCTGATCAATATGCTGACCCAGAAAAAGGAACTGGCCAAGATCTCCTCCTCCCCAGGTAAAACGCAGCTGATCAATCATTTTATGGTGACCTCCAGCGATAAAAAGCAATGGTACCTGGTAGACCTTCCGGGCTATGGCTATGCCAAGCGCTCTCAGACCCAGCGCAAGGCCTGGCAGAAAATGATCGAAGCCTATATCCGGAAAAGAGAGAACCTCGTGACGCTGTTTGTGCTGATCGACAGCCGGCTCGATCCACAGAAGCTGGACCTGGAATTCATCAATCAGCTCGGCGAATGGCAGGTGCCCTTCGCGCTGATCTTTACAAAGGCCGATAAAAGCACGCAGAAAGAAGCGGCGAACAATATGAATGAATTCCTGCGCGAGCTGAGCAAGACCTGGGAAACGCCTCCTCCGTACTTCCTCACCTCAGCCGTGAAACACACGGGTGGCAAGCAGATCCTGAAATCCATTACCGAATGGAATGCCGCTTTTGAGCAGCACAAAAAAGGTCTGGTATAATATTTTTAAATTAATATTGCAGGTAAGCACCTGACAATCATATGAAGAAAGCGACGCAGGAACGAAATATTGCCGTGGGTTTATTTGTTATGGTCCTCATCGTTTTCACCTTCGCAGAAAGGGACAGCAAAAAGATCATCCCCCTTTACAGTAAAGAAAATGTTTCCGCTCGTCCGGTTGTAAAACAGGCAGCACCTATTACTCCGTCCTTACAGATGGCAGCGGTAGCCGCATCAGGTCAGAATTGATGCAATGAAATTCCTGCTGCTGTTGTTCCTGCTTCACATCGCCTTGAACGGGCATCCGCAAATTGATCCGGTAAAACTGGATTCCTTATCCCGCACCATCGATTCACAGACCCAGGCCATCAGGGAGCAGCAACAGCAATTTAAAAAAGAGCAACAGGTCCGCTTCACTAAAAAAGCACCGGCACAGGCAGGAGCTTCCACTTCAAAAAAGCGAAAAGCCTATGGGATACCGGCGCTCCTGTTATTTCTGGCAACTTTTTTCCTGCTCCTTGTTTACAGAAGGTACCGCCATCACCGGAAAGCGACCTAGTTCACGATCTTATTGGCACAGCTGCTGCTGGCAAAGGCTTCCGGTTTGGCTTTAAAGGCAAAGCCCATTCCCAGGATATAGCCCATCGCTTCCTTCAACGCGTCGTTGCTTTTGAAATTGGGATTGGTGTTGATGTCCGCATGTACTTCCATATCTACCTGATATAAAGTAAAAAGATTGCATAGTTCATATGCAATCTCTATACTTTTCGCTACTTCCACCAGCATTCGTTCCTTGATGGAATACTGAACGCGGGTCTTTTCGTTATGGATGAACATGAAGCCTCCATGACCTTCGCGAAGAAATACAATAACGGTTGCAAATTCTGTTTCCTGTCCCTTCACCTGCGAATCGGTTCCGATACAAACCTTAAGCCGGTAGCCTGCTTCCGTTTCCCGCTTAATAACATTTTCCACAGCGTTGTAGATCGGCAGATCCAGGCTTTCACCATTGAATTTTCTCCATCTCATATAAAAAGAGGTTTTTCCAATTTACGGAAAAACCTCCATGTATCCATACTTTCAGGGCCTGAATGCGATTATCGTTTGATGATTTTTTCAGTGAACTGCGCGTCTGCCTGAACAAATCGCAGCAAATAGATGCCGGCACTCCAGCGGTCCGAGGAAAGCGTATTCAGTCCGGGAGCCAGGGCGCCACCGGCTATCCTGCGGCCATTGAAATCATACACGGTATAGCTCCAGCCTTCCGGTGCATGAATGGTTACCTGGCTTCCGATTAGGGTAGAAGAAACCGCAGGACGGTTCCCGGTTGCCTGATCGATGGCGACGACATTCGAATAATAGGTCTTTCCGGCGGATAGCACCACTTTAAGGCGGTAATACGCAAGGCCCTGTTTCGAGGGCAGCCAGGCGTAATGCCGGAGTTCATTGGAGGGTGCGGCCACGGAAACGAATGTCCGTCCATCAGATGACCATTCCAGCTGCTGGGCAACAAGAGGTTCGTCCGCCGTCAGGGTCCAGTCCAGCACGTGCTTATTCTTTTCCCGCGTGCCTTTCAGCTCCAGCCGGTGCAAAGGCAAAACGCCGCCCCCGCTGAAGGAAGCCTGCAAAGTATAAGACCCGAGGCTGGCATATTGCGGTGCATAGAGATTACCCCGTCCTTTCATGCTTACATAATACGTACCTGCCTCAAGGAAGGTATCGGCAACGGATTGTAACAGATCGTCCGGATTATAGCTAACCACGACCGATTGATCGGCGTTGCTCAGTTCCATCTGCAGGTCCAGGTTCGCCCCGGAATAACCGGAAGCCACACTGTACGGTGCTCCTTCCAGGTGAAGCGTTCCCGCCTCAGGAAGCGTGAACTTTATAACGTCTACATCGGTATTGCGCTCGATCACGCCATTGATGGTAAACTGGCCGTTTGTAAAATTGGTGGGCGTGGCGGTTGCCGGAGTATTGGAAAGATCATCGGTGCGGTAACTAAAGCCATTATAGCTGGTAATAATGCCCAGGTCATCCTGGAGACTGGTGCAGCCGTAAGGATTGGCACCGTTATTCCAAAGCGTCATATTGCGGTAATACCCATTGCCCATGATCGGTGCCCACCCGATCTCACCGCTTCCGTTTCCGGAATTATATTCGGCGGTCTTCGTACAATTGCCGTCATAAGAGGACTGATGGCGCAGGTAAAGTGTATGTCCAGCCTCATGCGAGGTGGCCTCCGCTACGTTCTTGGTATTGAAGCCCAGCAAAGCGGTGAATACAAAAGCGGGCGTGTTATCGCCCCAGTTGAAGGAACCTACAAAGGAAATCCCTCCGGCATTGCCATACCACTCTGAGGTGGTCGTTAACACCAGGCGCATGCGCTGGTATTGCGGAGCACTCCAGTAGCGGGTAGAATCAGTAGTGATGTTGATATTGAAAGGCCGGTAATCTTCCGCTACCCGGCTGAAGATCTCGGTCATCTGCGAAACGGTGAGGCCGGAAGGCGCCAGGGTCAGCGGACCATTGGAGTTCCAGCTGGTGCCCTTTACATAATGACCGTCGAAGTCGATGAACAGGGTTGCTGAAGCAGCCGGATAGCTGTTCAGAAGGGGCACCTGGGCAGAAAGGGTCCCTGCCAGACAAAGGCAACATGCCAAAAGCAGCTGATAGCGGTTTTTCATGGTACGGACAGATTAACGTGGTCAGTTACTTATTCGCTTACCAGGTCGTATAACTCTCTTTTTCGAAACAGGTATTGTCCTTTCTCTTTAACTAATTCCAGCACATCCCCGTTCTTCAGACTGATGATACGGCCGGCAAAAGAAGCATTTCCGGCTGCATCGGTTATTCTGCTGAACGTGAACGTAGCGCCTTTTTTATTGGTAGATCGGATAACGATACTTTTTACATGGGCATCCTGTGCGTCGGAGCGGGAGATCACGGTTCCCTCAAACTGAAACCCATCGGAAAGCTTACGGCTGACAGTACTTCCCAGGGGCAGATCCAGGAGGCTTTCCAGGTCTGTTACATAAAGATTCATTTTTTCGGGAAGGTCGGCGAATAACCTGGGCTTGGAGCGGTCAGGTTCGTTCAGTACAGCGGTTTGAGCAGAAGCGTTCACATAAAACAAAAAGAACAGAACGCCAAGTACGCCTGGTTTTAGGATTTTCATTGGATTTTAGTTTTCACGAATTAAGGAAGCTTTTCGCTTCGGTATTCATAGGGACGTATGGCAATATTTGTAAAAAAGCTACAGATTTCAAAGCTTTGCCTGCGGTTTTTTCTACTGATAAGTACTAACCCTGAGAACGCTTCTGAAGCGAATTCGTTTTTGAAAAGATTTTGACAGGCGTTTTGAATACATGAATGGGCCGGCAAGCATTTTCCCGCAGTCAGGTTCGTGCTGAAAAGAAATCAGACATCAGACATCATAAATCCGACATCAGTACTGGCCGGTGCTGAGCATCACCAGAGTGCAGGCGACCACCGGCTCAATATCGTTCTGCTCCGCACGGCTCATCAGCTCTTCATTTTCGGTGCCGGGGTTGAAAATGATCCTCCTGGGCTTCAATCCGATGATATAGTCATAGTAAGCCTTCTGGTTGGCGGGATTCAGGTACAGTGTTACAGTATCGATGCCTTCCTCCTTCACCGGTTCTTTATGGATCGGTATGGCGCCGACCTTCCCTTCCCGTCTCCCCACGGCCACTACCGGATGCTCATGCGCCTGTAGTTTTCTCATAGCCAGGTAGCTATACCGCGAGGGATTTTCCGAAGCGCCCAATACCAGTGTCTTTTTCCTGTTTTCCATACTGAATTATTCTGTGGTGGAGGTACAAAGGCTATGCCTTAAAACGGTTTTCCATGCGTCATCCGTATCACCGGCCCTGCTAAAAAAGGAAAGGTCCTGAACAGGCCTACAAAAGCATTGCTCAGCGCTTTTCGGCCGAAAAACCGCTGCAGGCGGCGGCCGGTTCTCAGGCGCGCCGCAAAATGATGGTTCCAGCTGGCGGCATATTCTGTTTCCATCACCTCCCGGCTACAGGAACCGTGCAGATAGCGGTGAATGCCTTCGAAGGCAAGCTTGCCCGTGTGAAAGGCGATGCTCATGCCATTGCCGCATAAAGGCGTGATCATGCCGGCAGCATCGCCCAGCATCAGGACATGATCTTTTACCGTTTCCTTGCTGTTGAAATTGATCTGGGAGATCGTTACCGGAAAGCCGTCCAGGATACGGGAAGTAGCCAGGATCTTCCGAAGGTGCGGATTTACGGCCAGCACTTCCGCTTCCAGCCGTCTGATATCATTCCCGCACCGCTTCAGGCTGGCAGCGGTGGTCATATAGCAAAGGCAATAACGCCCTTCCTCGATACGCGACAAGCCGCAATAACCATCCTCAAAATTATGGAGGCCGATCAGTGCCGGATCCCAGTCTCCTTCCAGGTGGTATTTGATGCCTATGAAATTATCCAGCTTCTTATCAACCGCTTCCAGGAAGGGACGCTTCCATTTGATATCCAGGTTGCTTCGCTTACCGTAGGCGGCACAGCACACACGGGCCCTGATCTGTTTGCAGTCGGTCCGGCGCGAAGCGATATCAAGCAGGAATGTTTCGCTGAAACGGATGGCGTCCACTTTCGTTTCGGTTACCACCTGTACGCCGGTAGCCTCAGCCAGTTGAGCCAGTTGAAGGTCCAGCAGAAACCGGCTGATCCCGAAACCGCCCAGCGGCAGTTTT
>DATAHC010000085.1:0-4456 GCA_036263415.1 Flavisolibacter sp. | reverse complement strand
CGGAACTGATCATCAAGACTTTTTCCGACCATCGGATTCTTGAGCAATGCACGCCGGTGATCTTTGCTTCTAATAAACTGATCAATTTCTACAAGAAATCCATACCGGAAGCCCACTTCAATTATCAAAGCATAAAGGATTTCACCAAGGTGAACCCCAAGCAGATCAATATCTTCAATTGCTGGGAAGAAGATATTAGCATCAGTCCGGGTCAGCTGAACGATATCGGCGGCAAATATGCGGTCATTTCGCTTCTGGCAGCGGCGGAAGCGCTTAAGGAAGGACATATACAGGGCCTGGTCACGGCTCCCATCCACAAGAAAAATGTGCAGTCGGAAGCCTTTAATTATACAGGTCACACACCTTTCCTCAAGGCCGTAGCCGGCAATAAGGACGTGTTGATGCTTCTGTATGCAGAGAACCTGAGAGTGGGACTGGTTACGGAACATGTACCGCTGAATGAGGTAGCGCGCCATATTACCAGGGAGGCCATCCTTTCCAAACTGAAATTGTTACACAGCAGCCTGAAGAAAGACTTCGGCATCGATAAACCGAAGATCGCTGTACTGGGACTGAATCCGCACGCGGGTGATGAAGGCCTGATCGGTGATGAGGAAGACCGGATCATCAAACCCCTGATCAAGGAAGCCCGCCAGGATAAACTCGTATTCGGCCCTTTCAGCGCTGATGCGTTTTTTGCACGCCGTAGTTATCTGCAGTTCGATGCGGTCTTGGCCATGTACCACGACCAGGGACTTATTCCCTTTAAAACCATTGCCTTTGGCGAAGGGGTGAATTACACGGCCGGACTTCCTTTCGTCCGCACTTCTCCCGATCATGGAACTGCTTTTGACATTGCCGGTAAGAACAAGGCCGATGCTACATCGTTCATGACCGCCGTATTCGAATGCGTGGATATGATCAATCGCAGAAATGAATACGAAGAGCGAAACCGCAATCCACTGCGCAAGATCACGGCAGAGGTCTTGAAAAATGTAGTGGATGAGCGCATAGACGATACGATCGACAGAAATAACTAGCCCACCGATAATCAATTACTTGGCAAATACCTGGTCATCTACTCCTTTATTGATCGTATAAGAGCTGTAGCTGATAGATACGGTGCCTTTGGTATTCTTTACGGCCGGATCCTTTTTCCGCTCTCCTTTTTCATATTCGAAGGTAATTCCTTTGGGAAGCTTATAGTCCTTGGTATTGAATGAAAAAACAACCTTGTCCGGCAGCCCCCAGCTGGTAAAGCGCCCATAATCGAGCTCCATCTCATAGGTTCCGCTTTCTCGGGTTGTTACGGAGGTTTTGCGGATCACCAGGTTCTTCTCATCAATATAAAGCGTGGTCAGTACCACATCCCCGGTTTCGTTGGCTGGCAACAGCTTCACTACTTTAGTGGACGTGCCTTTTATAGAAGCAGTACCGGCGGGTACTACGGTATAGTTTTCATCCAGCAGCAGGGAATTGATATTGACGCTCACACCTCCTTTTGGCAATAAGGAAATGCCACCGCTCTTTTTTACCATGAATTTATTGGGCTTCTTATAATACACGGAAACTTCAGAAGGTGCGGCATTGATGAACGATACATCGATCTTCATGGTTCCCTTTGCCTGATAGTCGTTTACCTTATTCAGTTTGGCTCTCACCTTATTCACCAGCTCTGCCTCTCCCTGCGCCTTTACCAGGCCGGGTAACAGCAGCAACAGGGAATAGAATAGTAGTTTTTGCATAGTATGTTATTAGGAAAGGATGTCCTTCCGGCGAAAAATATAAAGGGTCAAAGAAACGAACAGCACGATATGGAATAGCAGCACCAGGGCAGACTTTAACACTTCCCCGTAATCCACCGGCCGTTCAAAGAATCCCTTCCAGTTCAGCATGTGATTAGTGAACAGGTAAGGCTTCATAGCATTGAACAGGGGTATATCCATGGAGGTTAGTATGGTGAATACAATGATCACGCTCATCGTAGCTATGATAGGACCAATGGAATTCTCTGCAAACACCGAAAGCAGGAAGGCCAGGGAGGCAACCGTGATCATGCTCAGGGCAGCAAATCCGAAAGCAAAAGCATAACGCCAGAATACATCGCTCCGGTCTATGAAGACCACCATTTCACTCTTGGGTACCATCAGGTCTCCCTGACCAAAGATCAGGAGTGATCCGAAAAGGGCCAGAAGCGCCATGAAGATCAGCAACAGCAAGGTATAGATAGAGGAGGCAAAGAACTTACTCAGGGCCAGCTGTGTCCGGCTAACGGGTTTCGTCAGCAGCAGCCGCAATGTTCCCATATTGGCTTCACCGGCTATCATATCGCCGGCTACCAGTGCAATGAGTAAGGGCACATGGACCAGTAAGGTCTGCAATATGATAAAGCAGACGAAATAGCCATTCAGCACAACGCCGTTGATCTCGAAGCTTTGCTGGATTGATTGCAGCATAAAATCCAGATAGGTCCGTCCGTCAATATATAGCGCCAGCTGCACCAGCATCACAATAGCAGCAATAGCTCCGAAGGCTATGTAGGTACGGGGTTTCTGAAAAACCTTGAATAACTCAATGCGCGTAAGCTGCCACATGCTGGTTGCCGGTTGTAAGTGAAAGAAATAGGTCTTCAAGGGAATTCCGTGATTGCAGGGAGGTGATCCCTACCTGGTGCTGTACCAGATAGGCAGCCAGTACCGGTATCTCCTCCTGGTGCAGTCGGATGGCAATATGGTCATGTTGTACCTGCAGCTGGTCTTTCCAGGCACTTTGCCCAAGCACTTCCGCAGCCTGTTGAAGGTTCACGGCATTCAGATGCACAACCGTTTCGGATGGATGCAGCAGTTCCGACACCTTGCCGGCGGCCAGTTTTTTGCCCTTGTCGATGATCACCATATGATCGGCGATCTGCTCCACCTCGCTTAGTAAATGGGAAGAGATCAGGATCGTCTTTCCTTCTTCCCTCGACAGTCGGAGAATCAGGTTCCTTACGTCCGCAATGCCCTGCGGGTCCAGTCCGTTCGTCGGCTCGTCCAGCACAATAAAGGCCGGATCATGTACCAGGGCGCAGGCGATGCCCAGGCGCTGCTTCATTCCCTGCGAAAAGGTTTTCACCTTGCTGTCGGCACGGTCTGCCAGTCCTACGCGCTCCAGCTGTTGCCGGTACTGCGCCTCGGTTCGTTTTACCCCGCTCAACCGGGCCATGATCTTCAGGTTCTGCAGCGCAGTAAGGTATTTATACAGATCGGGCTTCTCAATGATAGCGCCGATCTGTGAAAGGGCTTCTTTCCGGTAACGGCGTATTTCTTTTCTCTGGAAATATACAGCACCGGAGCTGGGCTGTATCAGCGTGAGTATCATACGTATGGTGGTGGACTTCCCGGCACCGTTCTGACCCAGGAAGCCGCATACGGTTCCCTTTTCTACCGAAAAAGAGAGTGCGTCTACTGCCTTTATTTCAGAAAATTGCTTGGAAAGGTTTTCAACGGAAAGTAAGGTACTCATTCAGGCGAAAATTAGCGAAAACATCAAGGCAATAACACCTGCTAGCCTAAATAAGTTCTTAAATTTTCGACATAATTTTCAAAGGCGGCAATGCCCTCTGCCGTGATCCTGCAAATGGTTTGGGGATAATTATCCTTGAACTGTTTCACCACATCGATATAGCCGGCATCCTTCAGCTTTTGTATCTGCACGCTAAGGTTGCCGGCGCTGGCATTTGTCTTTTCCTTCAGGAAAGTAAACTCGGCTTCTTTCACCGTGATCAGGAGCGACATAACAGCCAGCCGAAGCTGAGAATGTAATATAGGGTCCAGATCCTTAAACATGCACACCCCTTTTCTGCTGGTAAAAACGATTTCTTAAAAGCAGGCCGGGAATCAGCCAGTTGAAAATACCGGCCAGCCCGTTCAGTAACATATCGAAAGAGGAGGGCGTAAAACAGGAAATGATGAAAAAGGCATAGCACAGCAGGGCGCCGAAGGTCATGGCTTTGAACTTCCGTGCCAGCCCCGTAGCCAGTGTGGGAATGGCATAGAGGATCAGGAACAGGGAACTCTGACTGGGTACGAAATAATGAAATTCACTGATTACGCCGTTCTTGGTTTGCATCAGCTTCACCCCTTCTGTAGCCAGGAGCCGGTCCGTGGCATAAGTAGCCGTGTTGAAATAAAAGACCAGTGCAAATATGCTGATGGCATAAACGGTCCAGATGGCATTCATGGCTGCCTCCATATGGGTAACAACCCGCTTCTGCTTCCGTTCCCTCATCAGTATAACCGCCTGGGGAATAAAAGCAGCCAGGGTCAGCATCCAGATATCGAATCCGATATCGAAATGCCATTGCTCCTCGGCAAAGTTTACCAGTCCGCAAATGGCCACAACGCTTCCCCATAGGATAGCGCTGGCCCCGGTTTCATGAAATCCTCCCTTTGCCTTGGCGATCATTTCAGAGATC
>DATAHC010000084.1:0-13272 GCA_036263415.1 Flavisolibacter sp. | reverse complement strand
CTTTCGAGCCGACAAGACCATCCTCAAAAAACTACAGCCGGCCTTCAACAGTGCCAAGACCTATATTTCTCAATTACAGCCCGATACCTCACGTCCTGGCAAGTCACTGATCTATTCCGAATGGTTCCTGGATTCCTTCTTCCGGGTTCGCCGCTGCCGCGATGTATCGCACTACTCGCCCGACCTGATGGAGAAGATTTTCAACCGGCACCATTTTGCTGCAGTGATCAGTGTTCTCGTGGCCTATTTCTTTCTGATCCTGATCGGCTTTTTCCTGGATTATAAATTCTTTCAGCTGCCGGCCGGCGCCAGCATCACCTTATTCTTTGCCATCCTGATCGGCATTTCCGGCGCGCTGGTTTATTTCTTTCAGAGCTGGAGCGTACCGGCCCTGATCTTTTTCATCTTCATCCTGAACTTCCTGTACCGGATTGAATGGATCGATCCGCGCAACAAGGCCTATGGATTAAACTATACCAATAAGAAAGAAGCTCCGGCTTATACGCAAAAGAACCTGGAAGCCATCAGCAGTCCGGCCAACCGCGAGGCCGACCTGAAGAACATGGAAGCCATTCTGAACCGCTGGAAGGAAAAGCAGGGCGAGGAAAAACCTTTGCTGGTACTGATGACCACCAGCGGAGGCGGTACCCGCAGCGCCACCTTTACCATGAACGTGCTGCAGCACCTGGACAGCCTGACACACGGCCAGATCATGAAGCAGACCTTCCTGATCACCGGCGCCTCCGGCGGTATGATCGGGGCTACGTACTTCCGGGAATTGTACCGCGAAAAGCTGCACGGCGAAAAGATCAACCTTCAGGCACCCCAGTATGTGAACGATATTGCCGGCGACCTGCTGAACCCGACCTTCACGTCCTTCATTGCACGCGACCTGTTTGCCCCGGAACGCAAATTCCAGGTAGGGCCTTACGAGTACCAGCGCGATCGGGGCTTTGCCTTTGAGTCCGCGTTAAATGAAAATACCCGTGGCGTGCTGAACAAGCGCCTGAAGGATTATGTGCCGGATGAAACCGCCGCCAACATTCCCCTGATCTTCTATCATAATGTGATCACCCGTGATGCCAAGATGATGCTGATCAGTACCCAGCCGCTGCGCTTCATGATGCAACCGGCCATGGACTCCGTTGACCAGTCGGTTACACCCGACGCGGTGGACTTCACAAGCTTTTTTGCGAAGCAGGATCCCTATAATTTGCGAACGCTGACCACCCTTCGGATGAATGCTACCTTCCCCGTGGTGCTGCCCAATGTGTGGATGCCTACCAACCCGGTGATCGATGTAATGGATGGCGGATTGCGCGACAATTACGGCGTTTCCACCTGCCTGCGCTTCCTGTCGCATATGACGCCATGGATCGAGAAAAATACGCGCGGGGTAGTAGTGATCCAGATAAGGGACCGTATGGACGGCGGCTGGGAGAATCCTTATGAATTCGACAATCTTACCGAGAATGCCACCAAGCCTTTCTTCCTGCTGCAACACAACTGGTATAAGATGATGGAGTATTTCCAGAGCGATATGTCCACCTATTTTATGAACAACAGCGGCTTTCCCATTCATAAGCTCACTTTTCAATACATACCCAAATCAGAAGAGGACAAAGCTGCCCTAAGCTTTCACCTTACCAAGCGCGAGAAGATCGACATCGGCAATTCGCTGCACTCACCGCATAATGTCGAAAACTTCAACCGCATCATCGACTTGCTGGGGCCTAAGGATAGACCAATCGGAAGCAATTTTTAAGCAGCTGGATCTCGAGCTTCTTTTCTGTTTCTACAGGGTCGCCATCAATATGCATAGGCGCCTTTTTCGGGTTGCTGATGCTGAGCGCTTCCGTTTGAAAATAGAGCAGACTTGCTTTTTCATCCAGCAGACTTACACGTTCTACCTGGTGAAAGCCGCCTACCTGAAGAGCAGCCTGCCAAAGCATGCTCAGCTTACTCTGTTTCGTCATGATCACAATATCGAGCAGGCCATCGGTAAGGCTGGCCTTGGGAGCGATCTTGAAATTATTACCGAACTGGTTGCTGTTGGCCACACTGATAAAAAACGCGTCGGTTCTCAGCTCCCGTCCCTGCAGTTTGATGGTAAAAGGATAGGTCTTTGCCGAAAAAAAGTTCTTGATCGTTTGCTTGATATAAGTTGCCAGCCCGCGCTTGGGGTCGTTGGCAAAGTCATGGGCTACCTGGGCGTCGAATCCCAGTCCCACCAGCATGCAGGCAAAGCTGTCATTGATGAGAAAAGCGTCAGTCCATT
Organism: Flavisolibacter sp.; assembly: GCA_036263415.1. Taxonomy (GTDB): domain Bacteria; phylum Bacteroidota; class Bacteroidia; order Chitinophagales; family Chitinophagaceae; genus Flavisolibacter. The sequence goes on along the minus strand of DATAHC010000084.1, from coordinate 10,994 downwards.
GTCCATTCCCTTTCAGGATGATATCAAGGGCCTTCTCCGTGTTTTTTGGAATACCGGCGCTGAAAGCAAGGCCATTACCCGAACCGAAAGGCAGAATGCCAAACTGCACCGGGAATTTTCTGAGGTGGTTGATCACCTGGTTAATGGTACCGTCGCCGCCCGCGATGACCACATCCGTGATCTTCTGCTGTTTGATGGTATCATGCAGAAAGGAGTAGTCGGCATTGGCTACGGAAGGAAAAATCTCAAATTCGAAGCCTGCCGCCTTCGTTTTCGCAGCGATCAGCTCTTTGATCGACTGTTTGCTGCGCGTTCCGGAAATAGGGTTGACAATATAGATGAAGCGTCGGATCATGGAGTGCAAAAGTAGGACAGATGGAAGATTTATGTCGGATGTAGGATTTTATGGCAGATGTCAGATGTCAGATTTGGGGTCGCCTTTGAGGGAGTCATTTCCTTTATACTTGACGGTTTGCTACGGGCATCGAACATTACTTGTTTTCTGATGGCGTAGTTGTTTCGCGCGGAGGCGCGGCGTTCGCGGAGGGATGGCTTCGCCATTTGATATTTCGCCCTGAGCTAAGGGGCTAAGGAGAGTACATCTTTACGGGTATTAGGCATTCCCTATTGTACTTCTGGCGTAGAGAACAGCAGGTCTAAGAGGATAAAGGAGAAGAAAGTGAAAAGGAGGGCTGCTGCGCAGCAGGCTTCTTTTTAGCCACCTTTCTCCATTCATACGGCTGGCTCTAAGAGGGATAAGGAGGAGAATAAGAGGAGATACCTGACAGGCTTCTATCATCGCCTCTTCCACAATCATCCGTTTTTCTTCTATCATTCCTTCTTTCTCTTTGTCATCCTGTCCTTTGCCTCTGTCATCCCGACGAAGGAGGGATCTCTTACACGACCATGCTATCGTAATAATTGATTGTGTCACAGTGCGGACCGTCATTGCGAGGACGCAGGACGAAGCAATCCCCTGCACCTTCAGACGCTGCTACGCAAAACCTACAGCAGGAAAGGTCCTAACCAAAGTACGCCCACTCCTCACTCATCACTGATCACTCATCTGCCAGAATGCCTCATCCTTCGTAGTGACTTCCTATTGAAAGCATAGAGAAGCCCTATGGAAAGCCAGGTGAAAGGGTGTTTCACCCGATCTCATATCCTGGCCGCTTGCCCAATTGCAGTAGAAATTCATCTCATATGAATCCCTCCACTGGTACGGTTCCTCCATGGCTAGGGCATGGGAGCGCTATGGAGGGGGTATGCTTTCACTATGCTTCTACAACGAAGGATGAGGGACGTAAGGGGGGACGAACTATGTCATTTTATGGACTTTACCTGGCCTTAGGGTAGGACTGGACTGTCCAATGGTTGACAGTCTTAATAGATTGGGGGCGTTCCGGATAAGAGAGGTTCTCGATCAACTGGTGCTTTTAGGTGGGAGTCAGTACGGCAGCAAAACGTAATGGGCACATTGGCAGATTGTTAATCGGCACATCATCTCCTTAGTCCGTCAACTATTAATAATGTTTTTGTAAAGTCTCATTTTCAGCTATGAAGCCCGGCTGAATTGACCTACCTTTGCGCCTCCTTAAAGGGGAGGAAGGGGATGGTTTGCCCTGACAATCAAGCAAATCCGCCATCCAACCAATAACACAACATTATGGATATCAGAAATATAGCAATCATTGCGCACGTTGACCACGGAAAAACCACCCTGGTAGATAAGATCTTACATGCTACCAAAGTTTTCCGCGACAACCAGGAAACCGGTGAGCTGATCATGGATAGTAACGACCTGGAGCGTGAGCGTGGCATCACCATCTTCAGCAAGAACGCTGCCGTACAATATAAAGGTGTCAAAATCAATGTGATCGATACCCCTGGTCACGCCGACTTCGGTGGTGAGGTAGAGCGCGTACTGAAAATGGCCGATGGTGTGATCCTGTTGGTGGATGCTTTTGAAGGCCCGATGCCCCAAACCCGCTTTGTGCTTCAAAAAGCCCTGCAACTGAACCTGAAACCAATCGTTGTTATCAATAAAGTAGATAAGCCGAACTGCCGTCCCGATGAGGTGCACGATGCCGTTTTCGAGCTTTTCTTTAACCTGGACGCTTCCGAAGAGCAGCTGGATTTCCCTACCTATTATGGTTCCGGAAAGAACGGCTGGTTCAACGACAGCCTCACGCAAAGTGAAGATATTACCCCCCTTCTGGATGGTATCCTGAAATATGTGCCGGCGCCGAAAGTAAGCGAAGGTACCCTGCAGATGCAGATCACTTCCCTTGATTACTCTTCTTTCCTCGGCCGTATTGCCATCGGCAGCGTAGCCCGCGGAACCATCAAGGAAAATATGCCGATCTCCCTGGTACAGACCGACGGCACCATCAAAAAGCTGAGAGTACGCGAATTGTACGTATTCGAAGGCATGGGCAAAAAGAAAGTAGCGGAAGTGGTAGCTGGCGACCTTTGCGCCGTAGTAGGACTGGAAGACTTCAACATTGGCGATACCATTGCCGATATCGATAACCCGGAAGCCCTGGCCGTGATCAGCGTGGATGAGCCGACGATGAACATGCAGTTCGGTATCAACAACTCGCCCTTCTTCGGAAGAGACGGAAAGTTCGTTACCTCCCGCCATTTGCGCGACCGCCTGATGAAGGAAACGGAAAAGAACCTTGCCCTGAGGGTTTATGATACAGACAGTGCCGATAGCTTCATGGTCTATGGCCGTGGTATCCTGCACTTAGGCGTACTGATCGAGACCATGCGCCGCGAAGGCTATGAGCTCACCATCGGTCAGCCGCAGGTGATCACCAAAGAAGTGGAAGGCAAGAAATGCGAGCCCTTCGAAACACTGGTGGTAGATGTGCCCCAGGAGTATGCTTCCAAAGTCATTGACCTGGTAACCCGCCGTAAAGGGGAAATGCTGATCATGGAAACCAAGGGCGATATGCAGCATCTGGAGTTCGACATTCCTTCCCGTGGCCTGCTGGGCCTGCGTACGCAGATGCTCACCAATACCGCCGGTGAAGCCGTGATGAACCACCGCTTCAGCGAATACAAACCCTGGAAAGGACCGATCCCCGGCCGCAGTAACGGTGTACTGATCGCCAAGGATAACGGAACCACTACCGGATACTCTCTCGATAAATTACAGGACAGAGGTTATTTCTTTGTAGATCCGGGAGAAGAGGTGTATAAAGGCCAGGTGATCGGCGAAAGCAACAAGCCGGGCGATATCGTAGTGAACTCCAATGAAGGTAAAAAGCTGACCAACCACCGCGCCAGCGGCAGTGATGCGGCTACCAACATCCAGCCTAAGCGCGAGATGACCCTGGAAGAGTGTATGGAATACATTCAGCAGGACGAGTGCATCGAGGTAACCCCGAACCACATCCGTATGCGTAAGGTGATCCTGGATGAAGATGAAAGAAAGAAACAGCAGAAGCGTATGAGCGCCGAAGCCGTATAAACATAGTTTTACAGCTGAAGCCACCTGCTTGCCGCAGGTGGCTTTTTTTATATCCCTATACTAGGGCTGTGGCAGGGGCTTTGCAATAGCAACACCATGCGCTACGTCTTCGCTGCCTGCATATGCCTGGCCTTTTTAAGCTGTAACCTGTCTTGGGACAATGATCCTGGAACCGGTAAGAAGATCACCTATTCCTATGCCTGCGTGGACAGTGCGGTAGCCGGCAATAAAACCAATAAAACGATCGGCAAGGCCAGCGATATCCTGCGCGACCTGGCTATTAAGGAAAGCAGCATTACCGATGAAGTGCAGAATGAATACGGCAAATCGTTTCACCAGGATGCGATCGAGAACAAGGTGTTTGTGCTTTTGAAGGATCCGGCGATCCAGGCCCGGCTCGATAAAACCCTGAAAGACCTGCTGGCCGTGCGGGAGAAGCCTTCCGCTATTCAATATTCCATCTATGCGCTTGACGATACCGCTATCAATGCATTCACCTTCGGCGGCCATATCTACGTAACCAAGGCCATGTATGACCGTTGCAAGAACCGGCAGGCGCTGCTATACGCCATTGTAGGCCATGAGATTGGCCATTCGGAGAAAGGCCACATCAAAAAGACGATCCAGGAGATGCAGCTGGCCGACAAGGTATTCGGTGAGGAAGGCATCACCATTTACCAGCTCAAGAAGCTGCTGACGGCTTCCTTCAATCAGCATAATGAACTGGAAGCCGATTATTATGGAACGGACCTCAGCTACCAGCTGAAACAGGACCTGTGCGCCCCGGTAAGCTTCTGGGAAGAAATGGCCCGGCAGGAAAATGAATACAGCAAGCTGGAAGATTTCTTCCGCAGCCACCCCTTCTCCTCCCTTCGCGCCCAATGCCTGAAAGATCATATCAGCTCCAATTTCGGCGTGCGCTGCCCCTGATGCCGTTCATTGACGGGCTGGCTCCTATAAGGAATGTTAATTGAGTGGCTGCCTACTCACAATCCAAAGGCTCTATTTCAAGATTAAAAGCGGAGGCGTACCTTTGTGCTCCGATGAGAAAGATCGTTTACACCCTGTTTCTTTTTGTAACCTTCAGCTTTGTTTTTTCACAGGCGGCTACCGCACAGTGCTCGATCTGTACAAGAACGGCCCAGCAACTGGGAGAGAAGCCCGCCAAAGGCCTGAATGCCGGTATTATCTACCTGGCTTTCACACCTATTGTGATCATTAGCGTGGTAGGCTACAAATGGTACCGAAGGAATAACTGAGGGCTAGTATTTCCCTGCCAGCTTTTTATAGCCTTCCAGTAATTGCTGCGGTACCTCGGTCGCATAATAGCTTCGTATTTTTTCCCTGCTTTTCCTTCCCTGTTCCATCCGCTTTGCCGGATTCCGTAACAGCTGAACGATTGACGTGGCAATGGCCTCCGCATCCAGTGGATCTACGAGTGCCGAAGGATTGATATCTTCCAGCATATCCTTCATGCCGCCTTCCCGTGAAGCTACGATTCCCCGGGCTGCACTCATGGCCTCCAGGCACACATTAGGAAAGTTCTCCCAGAGGCTGGGAAACACGCAGATATCCGTTTTGGACAGCCAGCCCGGTATGGCATCGGGTTCCACATGATCAATGAATTCGATATGGCTCAGCCAGGGCTGCAGCGTCTCTTTCAGGTACTCCAGCATCGTGCCCTTTCTCGAAGGGCCCGTATTGGTGCGGCCGATAAAGCGGAACCGGGCCGTGGGATATTGCTGCAGCACTTTCGGGATGATCTGCGCAAAGAGGTGAACGCCCTTGCGCGCCTCCAGCCTTCCGAGGTATGTGATGGTTTCGGTGGTCGTTGCCGGATCGATCTGGAGGAAAGTCTCTTTCGGCACAAAAGGATTCGGTATCCTCTGTATTTGTTCCAGCGGCAATTGCCAGCGTTCGTGAACGATCTGCTTCAGGCTTTCGCAAGGTGCCACCCAGGCATCTGCCTGCAGGGTCAACTGGTATTCCGGATCGGCCTCTTTCTTATACCGGCCGATTCCCAGCCGCCGTTTCCAGCGGTATTTAAACTGGTCCTTTTTATAATAATGATTGAGTTCGCGGATCAGGAAATGCGGCGTATGAAACTTCACCAGCAGCGGTACCTGCGGCAATAGTTTTTTGATTCCCATTCCCTCGGCGCTATATTCGGGTGACTCGATGAGGTGAAAGGGAGTCTGCTGATGCTGTTCTCTAACAAGTTCGGCTATGCGCTCCCGGAATTCATCGCGCCGCGCGGTACGGATGCGGTGGACCACGATGCCTTCCTGAGTGATTTCGTTGCGTACCTCCCGCGTGTGGCTGGCGGCAAAAACGGTTACCCCGCATCCGGCCTGCCGCAGGTAGTGCGCCATTTGCCAGGTGTAGGTGCCAATGCCCCCGAAGGCCGTGTCGGGTGGGTATTCAAAAGAAATAAAAGCAATATGAAGCGCTGTGCTGTTCATGGTATCATTTCACGCTTATAGTCCTGCTGCAAAGCGGTAGATATTAAAGTTGCCCTGTTCGCTGAGTCGGGCGATCTGTTCTTTCAGTTGTGCCTTATCGATCCCTTCCATTCTTCTTTTCTGCACCAGGTGATAGACCTTCTCTGCCAGCAGCCAGTATTTACGGTCCGACTGCTGCAACAGCTGCTGGTGTTCCCTGATCTTTCCAGCCAGTTCTTCGATGCCCGCTTTTTGCGAGGCGATGGCTTTAATGATGGGTACCTCATAGCCCTTATTAAAAGCAGGTGCCAGCATGGTACGCAGGTTCTTTACAAAAGCATCCGCTCCCGGCCGATCGCTTTTATTGACCACAAAAACATCAGCGATCTCCATCAGGCCGGCCTTCATGGTCTGCACCTCATCGCCCGCTTCCGGCACCACCACTACCACAGTCGTATCCGCCAGTCCGGCGATCTCTATTTCGCTTTGTCCCACCCCTACCGTTTCTACGATTACCTCCTCATACCCTGCCGCCTTTACCAGCTCCGTGATCTCGATGATCTTCGGATGCAGGCCACCCATGGCACCGCGTGTAGCAAGTGAACGTATAAAAACCGAGGGATGCGTATACCATTCGCTCATGCGGATGCGATCGCCCAGCACGGCGCCGAGATGAAAAGGAGAAGAGGGATCTACACAGAGTACTGCCACTTTCCTGCCTTCTGTTACCAATGTACCAATCAGGCTATCGACCAAAGTGCTTTTGCCGGCACCCGGCGGACCGGTGATGCCGATAATGCGGGAAGCGGAAGCGGGAAGCTGTGCCAACAGTTCTTCATAGCCCGGCTGTTCGTTCTCCACAAAAGAAATGCTGCGCGCCAGTGCTTTGATGTCTCCGTTCTGTAAATCTTTCAGCAGTTGTTGCCACATGAACTTATATTGTGATGCCTGCATACCCTGCAGGAAACGTCGCGTACCAACCGTGACGGGTTATCGCAAAAGTATGTGGATTCGAACAGAGAATACGGGCAGAACGAAAGCAATCTTTTACAGCTTACTGCTGATGGCAGCCGGGCTATTCCTTTCGCGCGCCACCTTGTCCATCACCATGATCCTGTTCCTGGCGCTCACATTGCTGCATACAGAGCTACCGGTGCAGTTGCGGCACTGGATCCGGTCACCTTTTTTGCTGGGGCTTAGCTTTCTCTTTTTTATACCACTCTTCAGCGGCCTTTGGAGCACCGACCGGAGCGAATGGCTGGAGGTGCTGCGCATCAAGCTACCCCTGTTGCTGCTGCCGGTCGCCTTTGCCGGTACCTGGCAACTGAGCACCCGCCAATGGCACCTGTTCGGCTATTTTTTCTGCTTGCTTACTCTGGCAGGATGCTGCTGGAGCCTGTCGCACTATTTTTCCAATCCGGAAGCCGTTCATGAAAGTTACCTGCGCGCCAAAACACTGCCGGTACCTTTTGAAAATGATCACGTGCGTTTCAGCTGGATCGTAAGCATTGCTGCCGTAACAACGATCTATCTTACGGGTCAATATAATGGCGCGAGGAGATGGCTAACCGTCCTGATGGCTTTGTGCTTTGCTGCCTACCTGCATATCCTGTCTGCGCGTACCGGCCTGCTCGACTTCTATCTTTTTCTTTGCGGCTACCTGGTTCACCTGCTTTTCAGCAACCGCCGCAAAACCACATTGATCATTGCCTGTGTGCTCGTTATTCTGCCCCTCCTGGCCTGGTGGCTGTTGCCCACTTTTCAGAACCGGGTAAAGTATTTTATCTACGACTTCTCTTATATAAGAAGCCAGTCTTACCTGCCCGGCTCCAATGATGGCGTGCGGGTGCTCTCCTGGCGGGCGGGCCTGGACCTGCTGCGTGAGCATCCGCTGGGTGTGGGTGCCGGCGATGTGAAGTCCGCTTCCTATGGCTGGTACGATCAGCATGTACCCGGCATCCTTCCTGCCGATAAATGTCTTCCCTCCAGTGAATGGCTGCTTTACGGAGCTGCGGCCGGATGGCCCGGGCTGCTGCTCTTCACTGCTATCATGGCCGTGCCGTTTCTGCTGCGTGTTCCCAAAGCACTACGTGTTTACTGGTTTGGTATCCATGCCATGGCAGCATTCAGTCTGGCTGTTGACATGGGACTGGAGAACCAGTATGGCGTATTCACCTATCTTCTGGTCGTGCTGTGGTGGCATAAGGTCGTGAGAGGCGTGAAAGGTGAAACGTGAAAGGTCAATGGTTAATAGTCAATAGTGAATTAAACAGCGCGCGTAATTACTTCAGGCTGTCGTATACGTTGAGGTATTGTTCTGCGGCGTAGGGCCAGCTGAATTTTTCGCTTTGCAACCGGATGCTTCCGCACCGGTCGTTTGCTTCATAATCCTGTAAGCTTTTTACCAGCGTATCCTGCATGGACAGTGGATCAAAGCTCTCGAAATAGTAGGCGGCCGCTCCGCCGATCTCGGGCAGACTAGTAGCCTTCGAAAGCAGCACCGGCTTACCGAAATACATGGCTTCCACTACCGGAAGACCAAAACCTTCGGATATGGATGGAAATAAAAAAGCACGGCAGTGCTTCAGGTACCATTGCTTGTCGTTCTCCGATACCGGGCCTGTGAAGACCAGCCGGTCCTGCACCTTGTGCGACTTCGCCACCTCGATGATCTTCTGTTTGTACTCCTGGCTGTGGGTGATGCCGGCGATCACCAGCTGCAGGTCATTCTGCTTCAGCAAAGGCGGTAATACATGAAAGTTCTTTTTTTCAGCGATGGTGCCGATAGTGAACAGGAAAGGCTGCTTTGGCAAATAGGCAGGGTCCTTTACTTCTGTCACAGCTTCTATATTGCATCCGTTGTAAATGGTGGAGCAAGGCTTGTTCCCCAGATCGAAATGCTTTTGCAGGTCATTGCGCGTATAATCGGAGATGGCAATGATATGATCGGCCCTGTCGATCTTCTTTTTCATTTTACGCAGGTAGGTTTTCTTCTTCTCCGCCGATTTCCTGCTGTCGTAGATATAATTGAGGTCGTGCACGGTAAGCACCACCGGCCCTTTGAAATTCCACGGGAAATAATGTGTGGTCTGATGCGTACTGTGCCAGATATCCACGTTCCTAGTATCCGGAAGAAAAAGCTTATGAAGCACCTGCTGGGGCAGGTAGCACTGGTCCTTACCAAACAGTCCTACTAAACCCGAAGGAAGGTAGAAACATAATTTATGGAGCTCTTTATTGCGCTCCACCAGGTTTCTGCCCAGGTGCAGGCAGTAATGATACAATCCCGTATGCGGATACTTCATCCGTTCACAGTCGAGCACTATGGTAGCTGATGGATTCAATGCAATGGAATGGGAACTAAAATAGCCCATTTGAACAATTTGGCAGATAAATAGTGTTTTTTTGCAGAGAGAATATGAATATGCGTCCACCCGTTTCCGTAGTCATCATCTGCAAAAATGAAGAGCACATCATCGGTGAAACGATCAGCAGTGCCCGTGCCGTTGCCGGTGAGATCCTGGTGTACGATACCGGAAGCACCGACCAGACGATACGCATTGCCCGCTCGCTTCAGGCAACAGTGATCGAAGGTCCGTGGGAAGGTTATGGTCGCACCAAGCAAAAAGCCATCTCTTTTGCCAGTAACGACTGGATCCTGAACCTGGATGCCGATGAAGTACCGGATGCGCAGCTGCAGCAATCCATTAAGGCACTGACCCTGGATGATGAACGGGCGATCTATCAGATGAAGTTCCGCAACTTCATGGGTAAGGTATGCCTGGAATGGGGCGAGTTTGGCTTTGACAGCCATGTGCGTTTGTTCAACCGGAAGCAGGTGAACTGGAACGATAATTCCGTACATGAAAAACTGATCATACCGGCGGCGATCAAGGTACAGAAACTGAAAGGCGCCATTCTGCACTACACTATGAAGGATACGCGCGACTATTCCACCAAGGCTGTAAACTATGCCTTGCTGAATGCGGAGCATTACCTGGCCAAAGGAAAAAAGGCCACCTGGATCAAACAATATGTGGCTCCGTCGGTTACGTTCCTGAAGTATTATGTATTGCGGCTGGGGTTTCTGGATGGATGGGCCGGCTTGTTCTCTGCGCGTATGGCTTTTCTGTACACCTACCTGAAATATGCCCGTCTGCATGAACTGGAAAAGCTGAAGGAAAACTGATTGTGCATCAAATTTGCAGTAAAGAAGCATGACGAATTTTGTTCCGATATTTCCCTTAGGATTGGTTGTGTACCCGGGTGAAAGCCTGAACCTGCACATCTTCGAACCCCGCTACAATCAACTGATCAGTGAATGCCACAGAGATCAGAAATTATTCGGCATTCCTTCGGTGATCAATGACCGCCTCCAGGATTACGGCACTTTGGTAAAGATCACCGAGATCACCACCGTGCATGATAACGGTGAAATGGATATCAAGACCGAAGGTGAAAAAGTATTCCGGATCCTGGAAGTGATCAAGGAAATACCTGATAAACTATATAGCGGCGCGATCGTAAACTATCCGCCCAATCAGACCGCCGGCAACCAGGATGTGATGAATAAGGTTGTGAGCGGTATCCGGGAACTGCATAAGCTGTTGAATGTAGACAAGCATTTCAAGAAAGGAGATGCCGACCTGAACACCTATGATGTAGCGCATCATATCGGGCTGACGCTGGAAGAAGAATATGAATTGCTGGGGCTGATGCATGAACGGCAACGTCAGGAATACCTGCGGCGGCACCTGACGAAAGTGATCCCTTTAGTGATGGAAATGGAGCAGCTGAAGGAAAAGGTGAAACTGAACGGGCACTTCAAGAACTTATCGAGTTTCAACTTTGATAAGTAAGAGGCACAATAGTGAATAGTCAATAGTGAATAGTGAATATCAGGTTTATTGAAAGAGTCTTATACATTTGCAGGATTGGCTGAATTCGTCTGCAGCCTGTGATTCACTATTGACTATTCACTACTCACGTTTATGGCTATCACATTTTGCCTGGATTTTGGAAATACCCGTTACAAGGTTGCGGTGTTCCGAGAGGATACGCTTTCTGAAGTGATC
>DATAHC010000083.1:0-2995 GCA_036263415.1 Flavisolibacter sp. | reverse complement strand
CCCACATCCTGGAAGTGTTGCGCCTGACCAAGGGAAAGGTAAGCGGGGAGAAGGGTGCCGCCCGCCTGCTGGGACTCAATCCCACTACCCTGGAAGCCCGCATGAAAAAACTCGGCATCAACAGGGCTGAAATAGAACGTTCGGGAGCATCCGTGTAAATACGTATACTACTTCTCGTTAGCCTGCCTAATTTTGCAACGTATCTGTGCATCCGCTCCCGGCTAAACAAACCTCACCCTTTATATTTACGAATCAGCCATCCGGTCATTCCGGCTGGCAAGCCATTAATCATAATCAACTTATCATGGGAGCCAGTTCCTTCAATTCCGGCCATTCGGATGCCGTTGAAGCTTTTGCCGATGCCTATGCCGCTTCATTTGAGAAAGCCGTTCTTCGCCTGATGATCAAAGAGTATATTCAAAAGGCCGGCACCGATATCAAACCTTTAGTAGACAACATTCATCGGATGATCTTCGCCGAGATCGATGAGGTGTATCAGAACGAATTCGAGGAGGAGTCGGAATACCAGAAGGCACTGGATCTGGGCATCCGTCGCATACGGGAGAACCTGATGCTGGATATTTGAGCAGTCCACCGTCCACTGACCACCGTCCACAGATGATGCTGCTATCGGAAGAAGAATCGTCAAACCTTGCTACTGAAATAGAAAAGCATCGTATTAAAAGCGTAGCTTTTAATACGATGCTATATATTAAGAAAAGTTGCAGATGTTTTTTCTGTGGACTGTGGACTGTGGACCGTGGACTGGTATTAAAACGCTTTCTTCGTCTCCGGCACTTTCGCGTTCTCCGGATACAGCACCACCTTCACATAATTATCCATCTTCAAAAACTTCTGGGCGGCTTTCTGAATATCGGCTGTCGTTAAGGCATCAACGCGCTGCTCATAATCCAGTACGTTCTCCGGATTGGTCTGGTTAATGAAGGCCTGCGACAGGGACGACAGCCAGAAATCATTGCTCTGTATGCTGGTGCGGTACTGCTTTTTCCAGGTCTCTTTCACCTTGTCCAGGTCTTTCTGGTCAATGCCTTTGGTCTGCGTATTTCTGATCAGGTCAAACAGGGCAGCCGTCAGCTTGTCTACGTTCTCCGGACCGCAGGGAAGGCTTGCCTGAATGGTATAGTGGGTATACGGACGTTTATCGATGGAGCCGCTGAATCCGCCGCCATAAATACCGCCCATTTCCTCACGCAGCTTTTCGATCACTTTGATGTTCAGCACATCCAGCAGGCCACGGAAGGCAATATTCTCTTCCCGGCTGAAGGTGGTCTCTCCACTGAATACCACCGATATATAGCTCTGCGATTCCTTGCCTCTTTTAATATTGGCTTCCACGACGCCTTTCACCGGCCGCACCTGGTTGTCTTTTGCCGCATGTTCTGCCGTACTTCCCGGAAGAGAGCCCAGGTATTTTTCCAGAAGGGGTTTTGCTTTCTCCGGATCTACGTTTCCTACAAACGTGAAATGCATACCGTCGGCATTACCAAAGATCTGTTTGTAAAGGGCCAGCGCCGAATCGGCATTCAGTTGATTGTATTCCGCTTCGGTTGGCAATACGCTGATCCAGGGATTGCTGCCATAAATGATCTTGGCCAGCGTGTCCTGGTAAAAATATTGCGGGTTGTCCTTCAGGAAAGGGATTACGCCTTTCTGCTTGGTCACAAAAGAGCGGAATAGTCCTTCATCCTTCCGGGGCTGTGTAAAATATAAATTCACCAGTTGCAGGAAGGTCTCGAAATCCTTAACGCTGCTGTTGCCTTCAATACCTTCCTCATGATCATTGAGGTAAGGATGCACCTCCACGGTTTTACCCGACAGGAATTTCTCCAGGTCCGTCGGCGACAGGTCCTTAACGCCCATTTCAGCTACCACTTCGGCAGCATGTTTCACCTGGTCTTTCTCACGCAGTGGAAAACGCTGGAAGCCGCCCTGTCTCCAGGCATCCATCAGGATCTGGTCGTTTTTAAAGTTGGTTGGCTTCAGGGTTACCGTTACGCCATTGCTCAAGGAAAGGTCGGTAATACCCAGCTTCTCATTCTTCGTTTCTTTGGTCACCTTGCCGGTGGTGAGCGACTGGGCATCCATCAGGTTAGCGGCTACGGCTTTCTCTTCATAAGCCTTTACCGGCTGTTTGGCAGCGGCCACCAGTTCTCCCAGTAAATCAGCTTCCGATGGCAACTGGTCTTTCTTGCTGGCAGGGGCCATCAGCAGGGCAAAAGAGCGGTCATTGGCCGGCATCTGTTTAGCTACGGCATTGATGTCTTTAGCGGTTATAGTAGGTAATACCTGTTTGATGAATTCATAACGGTTGGCGACTCCCGGTATTGGTGTGCCTTCCAGGAAATTCGACAGGTACGATTGTACCAGTCTTCCGGATTCTGATTTATCCTTCTCATTGAAAGCGCGCTGGGCCTCATTCAGCATCGTTGCTTTTACCCGTTCGATCTCTCCCGGTAGAAAACCGAACTGCCGCGCTCTTTCCGTTTCCGCGATCAGCGCGTCTACGGCTTCCTTGGTAGAGTTGTTACCCAATACGGCGCCGGATACGAAAGTCTCATACCCCCTGATAAAGCCCTCCAGGCCGGTGAATCCATATACGAAAGGCGGATTTTCCTTCTTTGTCAGTTCCTGAAGCCGCTGATTGATCAGGGAGGTCATCATATCATTGATCAGGTCTTCCTTGTAATCCGCCCAGGTCTTTACTTTCTTGGCCGGACGAATGAAATTGAATACCTGCAGGATGGTATTGGTCGCTTCGGCATCGGTCAGTACCATGGCCTCCGGTTTGGTACGGACCTGTATAGGGGTAATCGCCGGACGTACCTTTTCATTGGCCGGGTTCTTAAAGCCGCCGAAATGGGCCTCGATCTTTTTCTCCGCCTCAGCAGGATCGATGTCGCCTACTACGATCACGGCCATCAGGTCGGGCCGGTACCATTGTTTGTAAAAGCGCTGCAGTACTTCCGGTTTGAAC
>DATAHC010000082.1:0-7376 GCA_036263415.1 Flavisolibacter sp. | reverse complement strand
CCCGTCACCTTTCCCAGAAAGCAAAGCTCATCACCAGTGGAATGGAGCTGGTGATGGCCTGTACCATACAGGATATAACCGTACAGCGCCAATTGGAGAAGCGCCTGCAGGACCAGACGGAAGCAGCCGGCATCCAGTCTTTTGTACATGGCCAGGGAGAGGAAATGGCCAAGGTAGGCAGCTGGGTATGGGATATCGAATCCGGGCATATCGACTGGAGCGACTCCCTGTATACCTTGCTGGGTTTAAAACCACGGTCGGTTGAACTGACCCAGAAAAGGCTGCTCAGCTTCATCTTTTCCGACGACCAGAAAAAGTTCAGGGATGAACTGGCGATGGTCTTACAGCAACGAAAAGAATCCAATTTCGATTTCCGGATCCTATATAAGGGAGACCTGGTGTATATGAAAGCGGCCTTTCGGTTGATGAAGGGAAACAAAGGCGATATTTTTATCGGCACGATCCATAACATTACCAAAGAGTTTCTGCTTCAGGCCGAACTGCACCAACGGGTACAACTGGCGGAATCATTGGCTGAAAATATCATTGACAAGGTTCTCATCACGGATAGCAATCATACAGTGGTATTGTGGAACAAGCAATGCGAGGAGGCCTTCCGCATCAGTAAGGCCGCTGCGCTGGGCAAGAATTTCTTTGATATCTTTCCCCAGCTGAATACGGCCGACCAGATACGGCTTTTAAATAAGGTACTGGAGGGGGAAACCATCTTTCATCCGGGTTTGCGCTCCTCCTGGGACAAGACCTTCTACAACCTGCATATGATGCCGGTGTGGAGTGAAGACGGCACGCAGATCAATGGGATCATTCATATTCTTCATGATATCACCAGGGAAATGGAATTGCGCAATAGCCTGAGCGGACGCCTGGGCCTCATTGAAAGCCTGGTGGAAAGTTCGCTGGACCGGATCATTGCGCTGGACCGTAACATGAATTACCTGGTTTGGAATAAGCGCTGCGAAGAGTACTTTGGATTGGAGAAAGCAACCGTGATCGGTAAGAACCTGCTCGAACTGTTTCCGGGTGCGCAGGAAGAGCAAACCTATGCGCATTTCAGAAGAGCCCTGAGGGGAGAAGTGGTTTTTGTTCCCGCGCAGAAAAATGAGAGCGGAAACGATTATTATGAAATGTATTTCATCCCGGTAAAGGATGAAAAAGGCGAGATCATCGCCATTCTTTGGGTACAACACGATATCACAAAGGAATTTCTGCTCACCCAGCAACTCGGAAAGCAAAACCGTATTTATGAATATGCGGAAGAGATCACTTCCATGGGTACCTGGAGCTGGAATATGGAAACCGGAAAAGCCCTGTACTCAGATAATATGTTCAGGCTCTTTGGCCTCATTCCCAATGAGCTGGAGCCGGGATTCGATAATATACCTTTGTTCATTCATCCGGAGGATCGGCAGGTGCTGCTTCAGAATGCCGAACGCCTGAAAGAAGGGCTGGAATCAAAAGATATTGAATACCGTGTTACCAGGAAAGATGGTATGCAACGCATATTCCGCAACAGGAGCCAGCTGATTACAACGGAAGAGGACAAACGTCTCGTGATCGGGACGACACAGGATATTACAGAAGAAATTCTGCTCCGCCAGAAACTGGCCGAACGCCAGCGCTATGCTGAGAAACTGTTTGATGCCGGTATTGACCACATGTTCGTTCTGAATAAAGACTTCATAGTTCAGGCATGGAACAAACAGTGCGAGCGCTATTATTCGATGAGTAAAGAACAGGTGATCGGAAAATCCTACCTGGAGCTCTTCCCTAAAAAAGCGCAGGACGCAGAGATCATGGAAGCCATGCAGGCCTGCTTCAAAGGAGAAATGACGCATCTTCCTGCCCGGCAGGAGATCTATCTGAATATTATTACGGAGTGCTTTTATATTCCGCTGCCGGATGAAGCAGGGGAGGTGGACAGCATCCTTTGCGTATGGCACGACGTAACCAAAGCATTTCATCACCGGGAAGAATTGCGGGATATGAACCGCACCCTGGAAGAGAAAAACAAGGAGCTCGAAGAAAAGAATGAAGAGATCACCACCTTTTCTTTCGTAGCCAGCCATGACCTGAAAGAGCCCTTGCGCAAGCTGCATACGTTTGCCGACTGGCTGATGATCCACGAATCGGAAAACATTTCTGATAAAGGCAGGCAGTTCCTGAACCGGATCGAGCGCTCGGTTCACCGGATGGAAATGCTTATCGATGATATTCTGGTGCTGTCCCGGATCAATGCGGATAAGCAGGGTCATACTTCAGTAAATCCAGTAATAGTACTGAATCAGGTTATCGAAGAGCTGAAAGAAGCAATCGAATCTAGTCAGGCTGCGATTACCATACACGCGATTCCGGTTTTGAATGCCAACCAGAATCAGCTGTTTCACCTGTTCCGTAACCTGGTCAGCAATGCATTGAAATTTCATAAGGAAAACGCTCACCCGGAATTGGAGATCAGCAGTACGATCATCCCTTCAGAAGAGATAAAAAACCCAATGGCTAAAGAAGCTACGGAATATATAAAGATCAGCTTCAGCGATAAGGGTCTGGGCTTCGAACCCAGGTACAGTAAGCGGATATTCAGTGTATTCCAGCGGTTACATGGGCGGCACGAATTTGAAGGTACCGGTATGGGTTTGGCGATCTGTAAAAAGATCATGGAAAATCATAATGGCTTCATCGAGGCCAAAGGAGAGCCGGACAAGGGAGCCACCTTCTGCTGTTACTTTCCGGTAAGCTGATTAGGTAATTATTCGTGCGATTCGAATTTTTCCTCACTCATACGTTCCTGCTCGAAAATGAGCTTGCGGATGCCCTGTGATTTATTCCGTGTCTCTTTTGCTTTTTTATCAAATACCTTGGCGTCTTTGCTGTTTCCCTGGGCATTCAGTTTTCCGGCTGTCTGCTCCAGCAGCATCACGGTTTCTTCCAGTCCCCGCACAGCCGCCCACAGGTTTTCCTCCACTACTTTCGTTACGCCATCCAGCAGGGCGCTGGCCGTAAAGCCATGTCCGGTATGGCAACGAAAACGTACGATCCTGCCTTCCTCTATTGCTACCAGGGTGCCATGACATTCCGGACACGTAAAGGGCGTCAGCGGACCCATATTCATGATGCCCATTTCAAAGGCATTGTCCTGTACGGCAATGGTTATCTCTGCCTGTATCCTTTCCTGCTCGGGCTCACTAGCCATAGTGTTCGTTTCATTCTTTTCTGTAATCAGCCGTTCAATAATCGCACCCATTTCACCGATAGGCACACTGTAATCAACCTCTACGCTTTCAAGAGCATTCTTCGGCATATCCGGGAATCGGGCATCATGCGGATCCTGTATCATGCTCACACCGCCCAGCCGCTTTACGGTCCATAAACCGGAAGTGCCGTCATCCAGCATTCCGGAAAGAATAATACCGATTACTCTTGTGGAATAGGTATACGCTGCCGACCGGAACAAGGCATCAATGGAGGGCCGGAACCGGTTTTCCTTCGGCCCTTTGCGAACCAGTACGGTATCCTTTTCAAGGATCAGGTGATGATCAGGAGGCGCAATATATACATGTCCTTTTTTGATGGTATCACCATCCTTTGGGTGAATGGCCTCAAACTTACCTTTACGGCTCAGGATATGTGGGAGCATACTGGGTGTGGAAGGCGATATATGCAACACAATGAAAACAGCGGCATCCAGTTTTTCAGGGAGGGCGTCGATCAGCTCCATAAGCGCCTGAACGCCACCAGCTGAGGCACCAATTACGATAATATCTCTTTTATGCATATAGCCTTATATAGTTATCAAATCCATATGTATTGTTGCAATAATTATTCCTGACAGGTTTATAATGCATTCATTTTTATGAAGTAAGGAACATTAAACGATATAAACACGATGTGTACAGAGCTGCTTAAAGCTGAGGTGTAAAGCCCCTGTGCATATCCGTGATTTTTTCCGGCCCTTCTTTTAAGTTGGTAGGGTCCGTTACAGAATGTATAATACAGGTTTCAATTGGGCATATGGCACTGGTCAATGGCAATCACGATCGGACTGGCAGGTTATTTGAAAACGAATAGGCATCAAACGATCATAAAACCTTTAATCATGAAAAAAATTTTGTTAGCAGCAGCCTTTGCAATCACCATTTACAGTTGTTCGGATAGTACCAATTCCACAACCTCATCGGACTCCACTACTACCAATATGAACACCAACACCTCTACCGGTGGCGATACGGCTTCTAGTGGCGGTGGCATGAATACCGGAGGCATGACCGATACCGGTCGCGGTACTATGAATGGACTCAACAATAACGGCAGCACAACCGATACCATGGGTCGCAGCAGAACCGGTAGCGGATCTACCGGAGATTCGACACGCCGGTAAGAATATCGAACAAGGAACAAGGAACCGGTGAATGGGGAAGGGAAGCCCTCTGTTCATCGGTTCTTCTATTTGAAAAATGCTCAATATTCAATGATCAATATTCAATAAGCAACGGCTTATTGGCATCAGCCAGCTTGCAGTTGGCTATCCCAACTCTAGCACTGTCATCCCATATTTCTTTTGTCTTCCCGCCATTTTTTCTTTTGTCATCCCGACGAAGGAGGGATCTTATTCTACGACCTATTGTAGAGCAGGACAGCAATATAGTTCCGACCGTCATGGCGCGTGTCCGCCTCTGGCGGAAGTGGAACGAAGCAATATCGCTTGAGGTCTACCTATCGTAGAATAAGACCGCGATCCTAGTCTGATCGTCATTGCGAGGAGGAACGACGAAGCAATCCCCTGCACCTCCAGACTGTCCCTACGCAGAACCTACATTAGGAAAAATCCTTTCCTAAAACCTTTAGCAAAACAAACAGACGCAAAGCCTCCAACTGTCAACCACTGGATAGAAAGGAAAGAAATAGAGCCCCTTTACGGCTTCTTCTACCGCCTTTCACTTCCACAATACAGACCATGTAGTGTTCAACCTAGTCCTATTCTGGAAAATCCAATGGCTAATCCCACCCTAAGGCATAGGAGTTCCCTACCTCCTTCTTGGAGGGTCCGGGGCAGCCTAATGGAGATCTAATGGAAGTCTTATGGAAGTGGTGGGAAAGAAAGGTGGCCAAAGCAGCCTTTACCCGTAGTTACTGCGTTGTTACCCCGTTGTTTCCCTGTAGTCTCTGGGTTCATTCCAGAAGGGATAGAAGTGAAAGAAAATGATATGGTAAAACGCTGTAATAACATGACTATAAAGATACGAAATCAGAGAGCCCTTTCCTAGTAGAAAGTGATGTAGAAGTAAGGGAATAGTAAAGGTGTTAAAGGCAGTCTGAAGGTCATGAGGATGGCGCCCGTCCTACGTCCTCGCAATGACGGTCTGAACGGAGTTGCTGTCTAAATCTAGGATAATTCGATTTTTAAGTCTCTATGCAAATAGATCACGCCACAAAGCCGAAGTCTGAAGTCTGCCATCTGCCGTCTTCTCAAGCTACTTTCATGCGCTCCGCTTCCTCCTCCCGCACATACCGGTCCAGCGCATTCTGAAAGGATGGGAGCAAATGACCGCGATCGCTGCCCAATACGGTATAGGCAGGTCGTTTCGCCAGGTAGCCGATCTCCGCTGCCGCAACAGTTTGAATAAGGGCTTTATCGAGTCCAAAGCGGTCGGCGATCTGTAAGGCAAAATCAGCCCAGCTGATCGCTCCCTTATTCGCCAGGTGCCAGATACCGGTTTCCTGGTCAATCAGGATATCCAATGTGGCATTTACCAGGTCGGGCACGAAGGTAGGAGAGATCATCAGGTCATGAGCTACTCTTACCGGTTCATAATCCTGTAACGATTTACGAATGTAATGAGCGAAATTATAGTCATCCCATGGACCGAAAAAGGCACTGGTGCGAATGATCAGGGAAGACGGATTGGCCCTCTTCACCAGTTCTTCCGCTTCAACCTTGCTTCTGCCGTATACATTCAATGGATTGGTAGCGTCGGTTTCCACATATGGCTTCTTACCGGTGCCATCAAATACCAGATCACTGGAAAAGGTAATGAACTGAATCCCGTTCTTCTGACAGGCCATTGCCAGGTTATGCGGGCCGGTAACATTATCCCGGAAGCAGGCATCAGCTTCTTTTTCCGCATCATCCACCCGGACAAAGCCGGCGGCATTGATAATACCCCAGGGCTTATAATGCTGAATCATAGCCTCTATCTGGTGCGGATCGCTGATGTCGCAATCCTGACGGCTGATTAGTTTGTACGAAATACAACGCTGCTCGCAAACATGCGCAAAGGCACGGCCCAGGGTTCCTGTTTTGCCGATGATCAGTAAGGGGTTATCCGTTTTACGCAGTGGCATTTTGATCTCTTTGGCAAAAGGACCATACAGTACACGAGTGCTGCGCTGCCACCAGCCTTGTTCAATGGACAGGGGATGTATCAGCCGGTCAGTCTCGTTTAGTTTCTTAATAAAGCCGGCCAGCGCGGTAGGCCGGGGGGTACCGTTGCGTAAATCAAATACGCCGGGCTCATAGTCTCCCGGCAGCTTTGTGAGCAAACGGTTCCAGCCATAGGATCCCAGCATAGCCCAGGTGGTAATGGCGCGGAGATCAATATTTTCGCGGCAAAGGTTTTTTCCCACTTCCCACACATGCTTGAACCAGCGAAGCTGCTCTTCCCGATGGCAGTGAAGGTGCACTTCCGTAACTGCCATAGGCTTTTTATACCGTGCCCAGGCTTCTTTAAGCAATACCTCAAGGCCCGTTTCCTCATCTAGCTTCACCCTTACAGCTTCCACATCAGCATACTTATGCCGGCCGTTACCACCATGGTAATGGCGGGGATACCAGCTTTTATTTTCGTCCAGGTAGCGTTCTGAGGTCAGGTAATGATTGAAGCCGAAAATATCAGGAGGGCAGGGGTTATCCAGGAAGAATTGCATCTCTTCCTTTTTGATTCCAAAGCGATGAAAATGCTTCCAGAGTTTATGTGATTCATCAAACCTACCGCATAGTATATCAAAAGTGAGCCAGCGGCGCTCATTTTCATAGCGTGCCTGGTAGCGTAGCTTTGGCGTACTGTAGGTCTTACCCAGATCTTCCGTTTGCACCAGTTGCGCTTCAGGATTGATCTTGCGGATCTCTTGCATGGAAAGTACCACACCTTTCAATTCATTGATGAGGATCCTGATAAATTTAGCCGTGCTGCGCTGGTGCGGGTACCAGATACCATAAAGTCCACTGAACCGCGCCGTGGTCAACGGCTCGTTCACCGGTGTATAATAATTGATCCAGGGAAATTTCATAGCGACCTCCCTGGCATAGGCTGCCAGCAGATAGGGAAATTGTGGGTCCGCCAGGTTAGTAAAGGCAGGAC
>DATAHC010000081.1:0-9336 GCA_036263415.1 Flavisolibacter sp. | reverse complement strand
GATCAGCAGCATGGCGGAAACGGAAACGAAAAAGCCCCATTTGTTGTGCAGCAAGGGAATCTGCTCGAAGTTCATCCCGAAGATGCCGCCGATCACCGTAGCCGGCGCCAGCAGGCAGGTTACGATGGCCATCACCTTCATCACTTCATTCATTCTCAGGTTCACGTTATTGATATAAAGATCCTGCATGCTGATCATGATATCACGGTAGGTCTCCGTAAGCTCGTAGGCCTGGTTGATATGGTCGTATACGTCCTTGAAATATTTGGTGGTGCGGTCGTCCAGCAGTTCGCTTTCACTGCGGATGATGCCGCCGATCAGGTCGCGCACCGGCGATACGTTCCGCTTCAGTACGATCAGCTCCTTGCGCAGTTGGTTGATGCGGGCCAGCGAACGCGTATCACTGTTGCGGATCACCTCCTCCTCCACCTGCTCCGTGCGTTCACCGAGCTTCTCGATCACATAGAAGTAATTGTCGACGATGATGTCGAGCATGCTGTAGCATAAATAGTCCGCGCCGCGCTGGCGCAGTTTGCTGCTGGCCATTTTCAGCCGCTCGCGGATGGGATTCAGCACGTCGCGTTGCGGATCTTCCTGGAACGTGATCACGAAGGTCTTGCCCAGTACAATGCTGATCTGCTCTGTCTCTACCGTATGCTTCTTTTCATTATAGTACAGCATGTTCAGCAGGCAGTAAAGGATATTGTCCACCTCGTCCATCTTGGGGCGCTGGTAAAGACTGAGAATATCTTCGGCGATCAGTGGATGAATGCCAAACTGCTGGCTGATCACATCAATATCTTTTTTGCGGAGCCCGTCGATATTGATCCAGCTCACCCGCTGGTTCTCTTTGTATTGAAAGCTTTCTTCAATGCCTTTCAGTTTGCATTCGCTTAAGGTGCTTTCATCATAATCATATACGTTGATGAATACCGCTTCCGGCTCCTTGCGGCCTTCATTATTGATCGGGTTCGTATTCAGTATTTCTTTCGTGCGGTGCGTGCCGAAAAGTGAAGTAGGGATAAGGTAGCGAAAGTATTTTCCGGCCCGGGTCATCTGCTTATTTACCGAAAGATAGAAAACTCCGCTTTTATTTGATCAGGGAATTATAATAGCGCAGCAGGGCCGTCATTCGCTCATCCAGAGGCCGGCTCTTATCGTCGTTACTTTTGAGGTATTGCTCCAGTTCCGCCTTCTTATCGGGCAGGGCACCCGGCACGTCCTTGATCTTCCGGATCGTGATGGGGGTTCCTTTCTGAATGATATGATACCGGTCGAAGGTGGCGATGCGCTGCTCGGTGGTGGCGGAATTATAGGGCTTGGATTCCGTAACCTTCTTTTCGTAGAACTTATAGAGCGAAACGGAATCCTGCAGTAAGGGCTGGTACCATCCGGTAGGAAGCGCCTTGGTTTCCGGTATGGCAGAGGCATGCAGCAGGGTGATGCTATCGGCTTCAAAAAGAATGGCGTCGATCAGGGTAACGGATAGGAATTCCTCTCCTTTACTGTTCTGGTAATGTACCGCATTGTCGATCAGGTCGAGCTTTACGGCAATGTGCGGATAGGCCTTGCCGTTGTGGACATACAATGTTGCGGGCGCCCAGTCCTCTTTAAGATAGGGAGTGCCCGATACCAGGTATACGAATTTGGTATTGACGAAAGGCTCGCCGCCCACGGTCAGCAAAAGTCCCGATACGTTTATATCGGATCGGGATACGTCTATCGTCCGCTGTGAAAAAGAAGTAAGGGCAGCCCCCAGCAGCAGGGCCAGCAAGGCAATCGGTTTCATACAAGAGGTTTATAACTTCTCATATAAGGTACGCAACTTTTCCCGGGTCATGATCTTTTCCCAGTCTTTTCCCAGGGCGTTTTCCCATAAAGGCTTCATGCCCATGGAAACATTGATCATGGCATCGAACTGTTCGTCGGTAAGGCCCTTGCAGATGCCCTGCGGTATTTCCACCTTATTTTTCTCCACCATCCGCTTGAATTCCGCCACGCCTTCGGGGTAGTATTCTTCAATATGGTTCATGACAATGCAGTTGCCCACCCCGTGCTTGGTGCCCAGCAGGTAGCTCAGCCCGTAGCTTACGGCATGCGCCACCCCTACCTGTGAGTAGGCAATGCTCATACCGCCTGCGTAGGAAGCCATCATCAGTTTGTCGTCGCATTCGGCGTCCCACTGGTCTTTTTCCAGGAACACATAGCGGCAAAGGTCCAGCGCCTTCTCTCCGTACGATTTGCTGAATTCGTTCAGGTAGGTGCCGGTCAGGCTTTCAATGCAATGGATATAGCAGTCCATGCCGGTATAGAAGCGCTGGTTCACCGGTGCATTCTCGGTCAGCTGCGGGTCGAGCACGATCTGGTCGAAGGTCGTGAAATCAGAGTTCATTCCCAGCTTGCGCGTAGGCCCGGTAAGTACGGTGGTACGGCTTACTTCAGCACCGGTGCCGCTGAGGGTGGGGATGCCGGCTTTGTAAACGCCGGGATGCTTCACCAGGTCCCAGCCCTGGTAGTCGGCAGAAGAGCCGGGATTGTTCATCATCAGCGATACGGCCTTGGCCAGGTCCATGGTAGAACCGCCGCCGATCCCGATTACACCGCTCACCATGCCGAATTCATCCTTCAGCTGATCGGCCAGTGCATCCACATAGGTAGTCTTGGGCTCATAGGTCACATCCACGAAGATCACCTTGTCATTGCCTCTTACCGGAATGCGGCTCGCCAGCGGCTTGCCGTCAAAGAAATGATCGACCAGGAAAACCATGGGATAATCATCCTTGCGGCGGGGTGCCAGTATCTCGTCGAGCTGATCAAAACTGCCGCGGCCATACACCACATAATCCACCATCTTGAAGTTTCTGAATTTCATGGCAACAAATGTCGAGAATTCAATCAAGAATTAGCGGCGAAAGAAAATATTTTGCATCCTGGGCGTAAACTAAGCAGTGATTACTTGCGCGTGGCTACAAATTTCAGAACATACGTATCGCAACTCAGTGCATTCAGATTCATCCGGAAACTGCCTTCGGCTTTAGCCCCGCTGATCGTTGCATGCAATTCATAGCGTATGGCCGAGGAGCCACCGTTTTCAGGATCAGTGATCACGCCATCCACTTTATTGTTTTGTATGGAGAATGATTTCTTTGGCCCCAGCGTAGTTTGTTCCAGAGAGCCGCTGCATCGCCACCATCCTTTAAATGTCAATCCTTCCAGGCTTTTGCCATCGGCTGAAATATCGAAGCTGATATAGGTCTGCTTCATCCCGTTGGTGAAAGCGCCTTCATAGTGCTGCTTTTTCCCACCGGCTTCGGTAACAGAAGGGGCCGTAACGCCGGGACGATTCGTGTCATTGGTACAAGCCATGTAGAGTAGCAGAACCGGAAAGAGAATTGTTCTCATAAAGTGATTTAGGATGGCGAATCTATAACAAAGAAGCCGCCCTGTCAAGGTCTTCTGGTGTATCGATCTCCACACCCATATAATCCGTGATCACCATACGGATGGGAACGCCGTTTTCCAGGTAGCGAAGGCATTCGATCTTCTCTGCATCTTCCAGAGGTGTCACCGGCCAGCTGGTAAAATCCAGTAACGCCTGTTTGCGAAATGCATACACCCCGATATGCTCATAGTACGTAATGGCTACGTTTTTATTACGCGCATAAGGGATAACGCTGCGACTGAAAAAAAGCGCATTGTTGTTCTTATCAATGCAAACCTTTACATAGTTGGGGTCAGCGGTCAGCTCCGGATCGTCCAGCACCTGCATCAGCGAACCTACTTGCACGGAAGGATCTGCAAACTGCTGCAGCAAGAGTTGCAAAGGTTCTCTTTTCACGAAAGGCGTGTCGCCCTGCACATTTACGATGACGTCTACATCAAGTCCTGCAGCTGCTTCTGCAATACGGTCGCTGCCGCTCTCGTGTTCCTTTTGACTCATCAATGCTTTCCCGCCGTTTTGAGTGATCTCCTCAAAGATGATAGCGCTGTCGGTAACCACGATCACTTCATCAAACACACCCGTCGCCACGGTAGCATCGTAGGTGTGGCGGATCACGGTCTTATTGCCCAGTTTCTGCATCAGTTTGGCCGGGAACCGCGTAGCCGCATACCGCGCCGGAATCATTGCAACTGCCTTCATAAAGCAAAAGTAGGAGAGCATGGCAGAATTCAGCTATTTATGTCAGATATAGGATGTCTGATGTCTGATTTGATTGGCTGTCAGACGTCGGACTTCAGACTTCAGTTTTTGGCGTGCTTCTTTACCACAGAGACATAAAGGCACGAAAGAACACAGAGAACACATGTTACTCGTATCCATCTTTTCTTATTAACCACCTGGCGTAATTGAACCACAAAGGCCCAAAGGCACTAAGGCGCACAAAGATTAGCTGCTTCCTATCGTAGTGCCTAACTGCACTTCAATACGGACCGTCATTGCGAGCGAAGCGAAGCAATCTCGCTTTGAAGCACTAACTATCATAATGAATGACCGCCTTATTCATAATAACCGTCATTGCGAGGACGCAGGACGAAGCAATCCCCATGACCTTCAGGCTGCCTTTTACCTCCTTTATTTCTCTTACTTCTATTTTCACTTTCTACTAGGAACAGGGGCCTTCATTTCGTATCTTTATAAGGATGTTATTACAGCGTTTTACCATATCATTTTTTTTCACCTCTTTCCTTTCTGGGCAATACCCAGAGACTACAGGGATACAACGGGGTAACAACGCAGTAACTACGGGTAAAGGTTGCTTCCGCTCCCCTTCTCGTTCCTCACTTCTATAAGACTTCCATCAGATCTTCATTAGGCTGCTCCGGACCCTCCAAGAAGGAGGTAGGGAACTCCCATGCCTTAGAGTGGGATTAGCCATTGGATTTTCCTGAATCAGACTAGGTTGATCAATACATGCTCTGTATTGTGGATGGGAAAGGAGGTGGGAGAAGCTGTAAGAGGTTAATAATTCTTGCTTATCTATCCAGTGGTTGACAGTTTACTAGTTCCCACTACCTCATCTTTGCTAAAAGGATTAGGAATACCCTACCCTCTTATTCTTTACCAATTTAAACAGAAAATAACTATGGCACGGCAGGCAGGATTGATGAATATCAAAGGAACCATTGAAGACTTTACCTTCTACCAGATGAAGGGGAACTGGTATGTGAGACGGAAAAGCTCCCTTACCAAGAAGAAGTTCCAGAAGAAGGCTTGCTTTGAAAGGAGCAGACAGAGTGCTTCCCGCTTTGGTAGTGGGTCTCGGATAGCTTCCCGGTTGTATAAGAATCTGCCGTTTGAACTACGGGAAGTAGGCTTGTACAGGCAATTGATGAGAAAGGCCATTGTTTATCTTAAGGAAGGCAAGACAGAACTGGAGGTCGTGGAGCTGTTGGCAGCTTCTATAGGGGTGCAGGTAGATAAAGCTGAAGAAGTGGGTGGAAAGGTGACGAATGTGTATGGGACGTATATATCCAGGGGAATAGCGAACAAGGAACAAGGGGGAGGAATATCGAACAGGGAACAGGGAATGATGAATAGGGAAGGTAAAAAGGCACTAGAGCGGATAGAGCGGGAGATTGAAGGGATGGTGAAGTGGATCATGGGAATCAGCAATCAGTAATCAGTGATCAGTAATCAGTAATCAGTGGGTGAACTTACATACCATCCTACTTTTCGATTGTTCTTGCGTAAGGCAGTCTGGAGGTGCGGGGGATTGCTTCGGTGCCCTCGCAATGACGCCTAGGTTGAGGGTCGCAGTCAGGTTGTGTGATAGGTAGACCCCAAGCGAGATTGCTTCGCTTCGCTTCCGCCAGAGGCGGACACGCGCAATGACGGTCAGTATGTAAGTGCTGTCTTGCGCTATGATAGGTTGGTCGTTTAAGATACCTCCTTCGTCGGGATGACAAAAGAAGATAAGGGATGACAGCTTAAGGGTTGGAAGCATCAAACTATTAGCTTGCTGTTTCATTGGCACATGGGCATATTGAGAATCGGCACATTTCCTTTGTGCGCCTTTGTGCCTTCGAGTCTTTGTGGTTCAACCTACGCCAGGTACTAAAGGAAAGGTTGATGCAAGAAAACAAATCAGACATCAGACATGATCTTTCATCTTCCCAAACGGCCTGCGCATCAGCATCCCCAGGTTCTCATCCTGCTCGTTCGGATAGTAACGATCGAGGCCATAACGGATCTGGTTCGGCTCGAGGTGCTGATAGGTGCCCAGCAGGCGGTCCCAGATGGCCAGCACCGCGCCGTAATTGCTGTCCGTATAGGGCTGCTGCCAGTGGTGGTGCACCTTATGCATATTGGGAGAAACGAGGATATAGCTTAAAGGCCTGTCCAGCCATTGGGGAAGACGGATATTGGCATGCGTGAACTGCACCGCCAGCACCAGCAGGGTCTGAAAGATCATGACCGCATACATCGGCGCGCCGGCCACGATCACGCCCATCAGAAAGAAAACGCCACGCAGCACGCTCTCGATAGGATGATGCCGCAGGCCGGTGGTAACATCCACATTATTGTCGGAATGGTGCACGACGTGAAAGCGCCAGAGGAAATAGGTTTTATGCTGTACCATATGCACCAGCCAGCCGCCGAAGAAATCGAGCACCAGGAAGGAGATGATGATGGTCCACACTACGGAGGCATTGAGCCAGTGCACCAGGCCAAACTGCTGTTGCTTACACCAGTCGGAAAGCAGCACGATCAGCACCGCGAAGCCCGTGTGGATAATGAGATGAATTACGGTAAAGGAAAGATTGACGGAAGCATGGCGCCACTTGGTCTTGCGATACTGCAGCGACAATAAGGGAATGGCTCCTTCGATCAGCCATAACAGCAGCATGCCGCTTACCAGGAACAGGAAGCGCTGCACCGGGTGCTGCTCCAGCGTCTGGAAGTAATTGATAACGGAATGCCACATGGATTAAAGTTAGTGAGAAAGGTCGACAGTCCACCGTCCACGGTCCACGGAAAAGACAGGTCTGAATAGATGTTTTCACAGAAAAAGCCAGATCAATCAAGGGAAACATTGCGATGGAAGAAAGTAGCTGTGGACTGTCGACCGTGGACCGTGGACAGCTCACGGCAGCTCCCTGAAATCATACCCGCACTGCATGCACTGGAATACTTTCCGCACCTCCACCGTGTGGCCGTTGAGCAGCATGCTGATGAGAGCGGAAAGCTTGCAGCGGTGTTCTTTGGTGATGCGGATGGCTTTCAGGGCATGGGCCTTGCACACCGGGCAGGGAATGGATTGCAGGTATTCCTGCTCGGCCCTCTCCATCATGTCCCAGGCTTTTTCCACATGGCTGTGATGCACCATCAGCTTGATGCCGCCCAGGGCCGGACTAAGAAGAGGATCTATGGTAATCACATGCTCGTCTTTCAGATGGCAATTCACATGATGATGCTGCAACATGTTCATCACAATGTTGGCCTCTATATAGTTGTCAAAAGATCGCAGCTCTACATAGTCCATAGCATACAGCAACCTTCTTTGAACAAAGAAGGTGAGCCCGCGGGCCCGGTTGATTGAAGGTGATTCAAATGGGTTTCCTCTTCATCGGAAGGCTATGCTAAAGTTACGACACTAGCGGCACTAAAAAAGCACGCGCGGGGCGTGCTTCAGTATCGTGCTATGAAATAAAAACGCTTATTGATTCAGCATTAAAGGCATCACCAGCATCAGCAATTCCTCGTTCTCATCCAGCTCGGTCGGCTTAATGATTCCGGCCTTGGTAGGCGTGGATAATTCCAGGCGTACTTCACTGCTGTCGGCAGCATTCAGCATTTCAATAAGGAAGCGGGCATTGAAGGCAATGGTGATGTCCTCACCATCGTACTGGCATTTCATGCGCTCGTTCCCTTCAAAGCTGAAATCCACGTCCTGCGCCGCCAGCTGCAGTTCGCTGCCACTGATATTCAACGCTACCTGGTTGGTGCTTTTATTACTGAATACGCTGACACGGCGCAGCGCACTTTGAAAGTCACTTTTTGTGACCACCATCTTATACGGATTGTCCGCAGGGATTACTACTTTATAATCCGGGAAGCGGGCATCGATCAGGCGACAGCTCATCTGTGTAGTGCCGTGCTTTACAAAAAGATGGTTGCTGTTATAGTTGATCGTGATCTCATCTTCATTATCCGGAAGGGCCGACTTCAGCAGGTTCAACGGCTTGCGCGGCACGATGAACGAATCCTGCCGCGGACAGCTTACATCCGTTCTTTTATACCGTACCAGGCGATGGGCATCGGTAGCCACAAATTGCAGGAAGTCCTTGTTCAGCTCGAAGAATACGCCGGTCATGGCCGGACGCAGGTCGTCGTTGCTTACGGCAAATAAGGTTTTATTGATAGCCGTTACCAGTCCGGTAGCCGTCATGGTAAAGCTGGTGGTATCATCGGCCATAGGCTCTTTCGGAAAGTTGTCGGGGTTCTCTCCCATCACTTTGTACTTGCCGTTATCGCTGGTGATCTCGATACCGAAGTTTTTATCGATGTTGAAGCTCAGCGGCTGGTCGGGAATGTTCTTAAGCGAATCCATCAGGATCTTGGCAGGTATACAAACCTTGCCGTTCTCTTTGGCTTCGATATCCAGCTGTATGCGCATCACGGTCTCCAGGTCGGTGGCCACCACGGTAAGCCGGTTCTTTTCCACTTCAAACAGGAAATCTTCAAGGATCGGCAGAACCGTATTGGCATTGATCACACCCGCGATGTGCTGCAGTTGTTTAAGCAATTGTGAAGAAGAAACGATAAACTTCATGTACTATACTATTTGAGAAAGGTTGCGGCGAAACTAACGATTTTTGCAACAAACTCTGTGAGTGTTTATCAACCATCGGAAATAGATTCAGTGCCTTCAAAACCAATCTTTTTTAAGGCGCGGCCCGTATTTTGAATGATCTGTTTATCCATATTGCATTGAAACAAAAGGTTGAGGCCGATTTGTAAAAGGGATAGTTCAGATATTTGCTAAATCAACGCAATTCTACGTATGCTGGATAAGATTTTTAGCTGGACAAAGAAAAAGCCGGAGGAGGAACAGGTGCGGCCTGAAATTATATTTGGCAGGTATTCCGACAACAATAAATCAGTTGCCAAGGTAGAAAAGTGGAATGAAGCAGATGCGCTGTTCAAGGAACGGAAGTATCATGCCAGCATCGCCTCCTTCTTCGACTATCTCAGAGACGAGGAGGTAGACAACGTAGTACATCAGCAGGAGGGCACTACGGGAAGCTTTGTATTTTATCAGGGCTCTAAGGTGATCCGCGGCAGCTATGATGAAAAGATGTTCAAGGCCGAGACCAGCCTGGCCACCATGGCCC